>VXME01000092.1 GCA_009861545.1 Acidobacteriota bacterium
TGATGCTGGTCGAAGAGGGGAAGGTCCGCCTGTCGGATCCGGTGTCCCGCTTCATTCCGGAGTTCAAGGACACGCAGGTCGCCATGCCGCGCTCGAACGCCCCGGGCGGGGAAGACGGCATCTATACCGTCCCGGCGGACCGCGAGATCACCGTGCACGATCTGATCACCCACACGTCGGGCCTGGTGAGCGGCGGCGCGGGAAGCGAGGCGGCATCACGCATCGCGCCCCGCAAGCTGACCGGCACGGTCGCGGACTGGGCGGCGGCGCTGGGAGCGGCCCCCCTCGACTTCCAGCCGGGAACGCGCTGGGCCTACAGCGGACTGGCCGGGATCGACACCCTGGGGCGCATCGTCGAGGTCGCCTCGGGACTGACGTTCGACGAGTTCCTGCGACTGCGGATCTTCGAGCCGCTGGGGATGAAGGACACCGCCTTCAACGTGCCGGATGAGAGCATGCCGCGCGTCGTGACGCTCTACAGCCGCACCCCCGACGGACTCGAGCACCGCCCCGTGCCGGAATGGGTGGCCACCAGGACATTGCACGGCGGCGGCGGCGGTCTCTGGTCGACGGCCGAGGACTACCTGCAGTTCGCCCAGATGCTCGTCAACCGGGGCGAGCTGAACGGCACGCGGCTGCTGGGGCCGCGGACCGTCGATCTGATGGCGGCGAATCACGTCGGCGACCTCTACGCGGAGGCCGGACGCGTCGGCGGCCGTGCCGGGAAGGGCTTCGGGCTGACCGTCGACGTCGTGCTCGACGCCGCCGTCGCCCGCGAAGACCACCGCTCGACCGGCAGCTTCGGGTGGAGCGGCGCCTTCGGCACCACCTTCTGGGTCGATCCCAGGGAGGAGATGACCGCCATTCTCATGGTGCAGACCCCGGGCGGTCCGCTCCGGGCCGACTTCCAGAACGCCGTGCTGCAGGCCATCGTCGACTGATTCGCACACCCGCAGGTCGCCGATGATTTCCCGGACGCGACTCGCGTGCTTGACCGAGGTGCCCCCATGAAAGTCCGGAACCACGTCACGACGCCGCTGTCGTTCCTGCTCGTCCTTGTCGCGGCCGCCGCGCTTCTCGGCGTGCCGCTGCAGGCGCAGCAGGACGACCGCGAGTTCATCCCGGTCACCGACGCCATGCTCCAGGACCCGGACCCGGACGACTGGCTGATGTGGCGCCGCACCCTGAACACCTGGGGCTTCAGCCCCCTCGACCAGATCGACCGCGGCAACGTGGCCGGCCTCCGGCTGGTCTGGACGCGCCCGCTCGGGCCCGGCCTGCAGCAAGGCACGCCGCTCGTCTACGACGGCGTCCTCTACATGCCGAATCCGCGCGACATCATCCAGGCCATCGACGCGGTGAGCGGCGACCTCGTCTGGGAGCACCGCCGCGAGCGGCCCGACGACCTGGCCGACTACATGATCGGCAGCCTGATCGACACCAATCGCAACATCGCCATCCACGGCAACTACCTCTTCGACAGCACGTCGGACGACTGGGTGATCGCCATCGACGCGCGGACCGGCGACGTCGCGTGGGAGACGATGGTGCTCGACTACACCGTCAACCCGGCCAACCAGACGTCCGGCCCGATCGTCGCCGACGGCAAGGTGATCTCCGGGCGGAGCTGCTCGCCGCGCGGCGGCCCGAACGCCTGCGTCATCGTCGCCCACGACGCCGCGACCGGCGACGAGCTGTGGCGCCGCCGGCTCATTCCCGGCCCGGGCGAGTTCGGCGACGAGACCTGGGGCGGCGTGCCGTTCGAGGAACGCAAGCACGTCGGCGCGTGGATGGTCCCGAGCTACGACCCCGAGCTGAACCTGGTCTACATCGGCACGTCGGTCACCTCACCCGCCCCGAAGTTCATGATCGGCGGCGTCGAGAACACGCACCTCTACCACAACTCCACCCTCGCCCTGAACGCCGACACCGGCGAGATCGAGTGGTTCTACCAGCACCTGAACGACCATTGGGATCTCGACCATCCCTACGAGCGGCTGCTGGTCGACACCGCGATGACGCCCGACCCGGAGCACGTCTCCTGGATCAACCCGCGGCTGCGGCACGGCGAGGTGTACCAGGTGATGACCGGCATCCCCGGCAAGACCGGCGTGGTCTACACGCTCGACCGCGCCACCGGCGAGTTCCTCTGGGCGACGCCGACCACCGCGCAGAACGTCATCACCCACATCGACGGGGCGACCGGCGCCGTCACCGAGAACCCGGAGCTGATCTTCACGCGCGAGAACAACGAGATGCTGATCTGCCCGTCGTTCGTCACCGGCGGAAAGGACTGGGAATCGGGCGCCTACAGCCCCATCACCAACATGATGTACTTCCCGCTGCGCAACGCCTGCGCCCGGATGCTGGCGATCGCCGACGGCAGCCTCTACAACCTCTCGCAGCGCATCGTGAACGCGCCCGGCACCGACCAGGTGGGCACCGTCCGCGCCATCGACGCCTCCACCGGCGAGACCACTTGGCTCTACGAGCAGCGCGCCGGCACCACGTCGCTCGTCGCCACCGCCGGCGGCCTCATCTTCGGCGGCGACAGCAACGGCCGCTTCCGCGCCCTCGACCACGAGACGGGAGAAGTGCTCTGGGAGGTCAACCTCGGGTCGCAGGTGACCGGCTTCCCGATCACCTACGCGGTGGACGGCACCCAGTACATCGCCATCAGCACCGGCTCGTCGCTCAGCACGCGGGACAACCTGCGCCTGACGACCGAGCTGCAGCCGGGTACGGGGAACAACCTCTTCGTGTTCGCTCTGCCTTGACTGAGGTGGTCCCGCCTATCCGGAACTCCACATGGGCGGATTTGATTATGAAATGCGTGGCCGAGAACTCAACTAGCGAGCCCGTGCGCTGGACGAAACAGTGGTGGACTTGACCAGACGCCATTCCGCGTGGATGGTGCAGGCGGCAAGCTGGATCCGCCGGATGGTGATCTTGGCGTCCGACCGATCAATCGACACTTGAGCCGCTGAAGAAAGCCCTCCGTACGGACAGTCGATCACTGGACCGTCGGCCGCGAATGCCGACTCCGGTACGTCGTCCAGAGACTTGAACAGGTCGCTGGAAATCTCGACGAGCTGATAGCGGTTCGGAATCGTGCCCGGCTCGCGGAATGCCCTGAGCAGAACGATCGCATCTACCGCCGCACGATAGTCGCGGAACAGCTCTAGCGTGCGTAGTCGGCGTGCTCTGGCGCTCCTCACATCCTGAATCCATGCGGCTTCTGTCAGCTTCGAGACGTGCGCGGTACGCTCCCGGAGGTTCTTGGCAGCTGTCGACTTCAGCGACAGGCGCCGCGTCGTGCCGTCGGCCGGCGTGAGCGTCACGTCCACGAATCTTCGTGTCGCCGATCCGGGCGCGTCAATCGACCATTCCAGGGCTTCGCACGCGTTGCGAAACACGGTCTCGAAGCTTGTCAGTCCGAGAGGTTCCGTCGTCGTGCCGTGGTGAGCCGAAACCGCGAGTCCGAAGTACTCGACCCACTCTGGATGCCGAGTCAGCCAGGTCGGCGTGATTGTGTTCGGCGCGGGCGCGTCTACCAGCGAGTCAACCAGCCGCGCAACGAACCGCACAGCCATCGGCGACAGCGTGTCGATTCGCGCCTTGAGTCTGTCGCGATCGTTCATCGGCTCATGCGACGTTCGATCAGGTGCACGAACTCCGCCTTGAGCTCGATACCGACCCACCGCCGTTGGAGTTGTGCCGCCGCGATCAGGGTCGTGCCCGAGCCGGCGTACGGATCCAGCACGGCATCCTCAGGTTCGCTCGTGAGCGTGACGCACCGCCGGGCTAGGCTGATTGGCATGGGTGCGGGGTGATCATCGTCCGGGATCTGCCCGCGCCGGCGCGGGCGGGTCGGAATGTCCCATACCGTCCTCAGCCGCCGCTCGTTGGCCCCACGGACTGCGGTGACGTCGTAGTAGTAATCCTGAGCCTTCGACAGCAGAAAGACCGTTTCGTGCGCCTTCGTCGGCCGGTCGCCGACTGACTCAGGGTGCGCATTCGGCTTGTGCCAGATCACCTCGGACCGCAGCCACCAGCCGTCGTCCTGCAGCGCGAAGGCCACGCGCCATGGGAGCCCGATCAGATCCTTGGGTTTGAGTCCGTGCGGCGTCTGGGGCCGGACGGACATAGCCCGCGCCCGGTTCTTCCTGTCGGGCGCCCGGTAACGGCGATTCCCGGAGGTGTAGGCGTCGCCGATGTTCAGCCATACCGTTCCGTCGCCCCTGAGCACGCGCCGGAGCTTGCGGAAGTCGGCGACGATGCTCGTCACGTAGTCGTCTAGCGTGTCGTTCCGTCCGAACGGGTCTCCGATATCGTAGTCACGTAGCGACCAATACGGTGGCGACGTGACGACTGTCCGCACGCTTTCTGTGGGCAGCAAGCCGAGCGCGTCCGAGGCTTTCCCGCGAATCAGTGTGGCGGCCGGCAAGACAGGGACTTGACCGTCCGTTTCAGCATCGAGGCGGAGGTACTGTGGCGCGTGGTCGCCCCGCGCATCGCTCCGGGTAGCCGGCTCAGTGAACCCGATTGGAAACAGCGTAGTCACGGCACTCGGTGCCTCGGTCACCCGACGATCTCGCGCAGGTCCTGCGGGTGAGGCGCACCGCCGACGGGCCGGCGCCACCCGGGGAGCCCGGGCAGGTCCGACGGTTCGCGTTCGGCGTCGTCTTCCGCGGCTAGCCGCGGGCCTGCGAATAGTCCCTCCACGACGTCTGTCTCCGGTGCAGGATGTTGCTACCCCTCACTATACGGCATGCCGTCCGCCACCCCGGTCCGGAGCACGCCCGGGCGCGGCGCGCAGTGGCCGGCGAACGCGCACGCGGGGCTCGTCCGTCGAGACCCTGGTCGCGATCTCGGCAGTCGTCAGTCCGACACCCAGGCGCGGCGACTGCTCCCCCCACGTCGACACGCTCAGCAGGAAATCTCGGCCATAATGGACCCTGTGCACTGCGCCGCCCCAGCCCCGCTCGAAGTCGTGCTGCGTACAGGCGACGAGTCCTTCCGCGGTGTGCTGGCGCAAGGTCATCGAGCGAGGGGCTGGCGCGGCTGACCGCGCGCGCCGTCCGACGGGGTGGTTCCGCTCCGCGGACCTTCGCGATCCTCGAGGGGGCGTGGCATGAAAGTCGAAGTCTCGGTCGGGCAGTGGATGGCGGTAGCAACCGTCACGCTCGCACTCATGACTGCGCTGCTTGGTGGAGCGGTGTGGATTGTCGAGCGCATCGACTCGACGCGCAAGGGTCTTGAACGCGAGATTCGTTCCGTTTCGAATGCACTGACGGCAGCGAGAGACACGGCCGGCACGCAGCGCGGCGCCATGCGGGAGCAGATGGACGAGGCGCAGGGCCGGGGAATTCACGAGACTGTCGCCGCCTACTTGGAACGGAGCGCCCTCGAGGTCGCCCTGAATGCTGACGGGGGGCTCGAAGGGCCTGCGACGGAATGGTTTCGCACCGAGGCGGCCGAGGCCCAGTTTGTTTTCATCGGCGAAGAGCATGATGTCCGGGAGGTCCCGATTCTGGTGGGCGCTCTTTGGCGGGAGCTCGTCCCTCTCGGCTACAAGCACGTAGCGATCGAAGCTGGCCCCTGGCTCGGCGACAGGCTGGACAAGTTCGCAAGATTTGCCGATCAACAGGCCCTTGCTGATTTCCGGGGGGCGACCTTGCCTCGTCTGCCGAACAATAGCGTGCCGCCGATCTCGGAGGAGGACATTGCCTTCTACAGGAGGCTTGGCAGCGTCAGCGGCCCACACCGCAGGTCGGCAGCTCCTTTGATCTGGGGGCTGGATGCCGAGTATCGAGCCGCTCCATTGCTGAAGAGGCTGTTGGAGCTGTCGCCGCGGCTTGCGACGCTACAGGCGGCACAATCCCTGTTGGAGCAGGTAGGGGCCGCAGAGAGAAGCGGCGATTACAACACCCGCGCCTTCCGAGGCGCCATCGAGCAAGTCATCCAACAGGCGCGAGCCGAGCCGGAGACCGAGCTGCGCTACATACTCGATGCGCTGCGCTGGCGGATTGCCGACCCCCGGGAACACACGAGCCGCAACCTCAAGAAGGAGCTCTTCCTGCGCCAATACGACGCTGCGAAGGAAGAGGGCGAACCGAAGCCGCGCGTGATGTTCCGGCTCGGCGCTTACCATGCCGCCCGCGGATTGATGCATGACTTCGGCTCCTCTACACTCGCGAATTTCGTCGCGGAATTGGCTATCGCCGAGCGCACAAGGATGCTGAACCTTGCGATTGTCAACTGCCAGGATACTTCTCCCGGGGACTTTCCCAGACCTTGCACCTGGGAGCAACAGAGAGCGCTGCGGCCGTTTCGCTCCGCCGCCGTGGCAGACTGGACATTGTTCGACCTTCGAGGGCTGCGCGCACCGCTGAGGCAGGCGCGACTGAACGCATTGCAGTCCTATCCGGCTGGGTGGGAGTACTGGAATCTCGTGATGTCGTTCGACGCCGTGCTCCTTCTGGGCCGTTCCGAGCCAAGCCGGTTTGCGGGCGAATAGGGAGTCGAGACCCATTCTCGGGGTCACGGTGCCGGACAGCGGCAGCGCTGGCCCTCGAGCGCGGGAGGCGATAGCGGAGCGCAAGGGAGACTGCTCGTTGCCGGTCTGCTCCCGGCGCGCCTACTGCTCCGCCGCGCGGAGGTCGACGAAGAGGCGGATGTTGACGCCCGGGCGGGCGCCGGCCGAGATCTGCGCGCCGCGCGGATCCGGCGGCTCGTACAGCACGCGGTAACGCTTCGACACTTCTGCGTGGTGGGCGTTGAGACGTTCCGCGTACCGGCGCATCCACTCCGCCATGCCGGTCACGGCGGAGAACGTCTCGTACGCGCCGCCCGTGTTGCCGGCGATGTTGCGGGCGTAACCGCGCATGACGCTGCCGCTGACGCTGTCGCCCCGGCTGCCGCCCGACAGTTGCAGGACGTTCACCATGACGCCGTCGGCGATGAGCGACTCGACGAACGCCGCGTAGGCCGCGTCGCTGTAGTTCCTGCTGTTCTCGGGGCCGTCGGTCAGGATGAGCACCAGCACCGGGAGGGTCTCGTCACCGTCGTAGTGCCGCTCCCAGGTCTCCCGGATGCCGTCGAGCAGCGGGGTGCCCGCGCCCGAATCCAGGAAGATCTCATGGGCCGACGCCTTCAACGCCTCGCGGTCCATGGTGAAGTCGACGCGGCGCTGCAGGTTGCGGGCGATGGTGAACAGGGCGACCTCGTGCTCCGGCCCGAGCGTGTCGAGAAACATCTCGGTCGCGTCCCGCAGCGGGTAGAGCGCAGCCAGTTGCGACATCCGGTCGCCGTTGTCGATGAGCAGCGCCACCTTCATCGGCCCGACCGGCTCGACCGAGACGATGTTCACCCGCGTGTCGTCCTCCAGCACGAGGAAGTCGGACGGGGTCAGGCCCGGCACGGCCCGCCCGTCGCCGTCCAGCGCCTCGATGTACAAGCGCCCGAGGGCCTGCGCCTCCGCCGCCGCGGGCGCGGCCAGCGCCAGCGCGACCAGCGCGCACAGTATCGGGCCGCCGCCGGTCGCCAATCGTTGCATCTGGTCTCCCCTTGCCTGCCCCGCCGGCCGGGCCGCCGGCGCACCGTCAGTTCACCGGGAACGTCTCGATCCAGGCCACGATGTCGGCCGCGTCGCGCGGCGCCAGGCCCGCCACGCTCGCGCGCATGGAGGCGCCGGACCTGTCGTCGGGATGCGAGCCCCGGATGCCGTCGATGAACTTGTGAAGCTGGCGCACGGTGTACCAGCTCGCCTGCCCGGCGAGCCGCGGGGCCCCGAGAGCGTCGTTGCCTTCGCCGGACCGCCCGTGACAGACCGCGCAGGCCGCGTAGAGCGCCATCCCGCGCGCCGGGTCGCGCTCCGGCCCCGCTGCGCCGGTCACCGCCGCGTCGCCGGCCGCCGGCGGCGGCTGCGACGCCAGCCATGCCCCCACGGCCGCGAGGTCCGCGGCGGCGAAACCCTCCACCATCGGGCGCATCTCCAGGCCCTCGACATCCTCGGGGTGGCGGCCCCGGTAGCCGCGGCGGAAGCCGTCGAGCTGCCGTTCCAGATACGCGGCGCTCAGCCCCGCGAGCACCGGCGCGTCGATGCGCGGGTTGCCCCGTCCATCCGTGCCGTGGCAGGACGCGCAGGCGGCCCCGTACAGCGCTCTGGGCGCGGACGGGCCGCTGTCGGGCGCCTGGGCTGCCGCCGGCCGCGCCGAGGCAGCGAGAACCGCCGCGACGGCCAGCGCCGCCACGGCGGCCGGCCCCGACATCGGGAGAACGCGGCGGAAGCTCCGCTGCATCATCGAAAACGCCCCATTGCCTTCCGGGCTCCCGCCCTCCTCCTCAACCGGCGGCGCCGGCCTCCTGCTCCCGCCGGTCGATGTCCCGCAGGGCGTGGTAGGCCGACTGGATGGCGCCTTCCTGCCAGCCCGGGTGGTGGCTGATCTGATCGCCGACCATGTAGTGCCGGCCGGCAGGGTTCTGCAGCGTCGCGAAATGGTCCCGCATCGCCTCGTCGGTCCAGCGGGTCGAGCAGCCGAGCACGTGGTTCATCCGATACCAGGCCACGCTGACGCCGCGGCCGACGTGACGCCGGTAGTCGGGATGGATCTTCTCGCCCTGGGCCAGCGCCGCCTCGATGCGCTCGGCCGGCGACAGCCGCGTGAGCCGTGTGCCGGGCTCGTCGTCGAAGGCGTAGGCGCCGAGAATGACGCCCGTGCCGGCGTGGATGCCGTGCGGCGGATACCAGATCTGCGTGATGTCCTGGTTGGTCCAGGAAATGCCGCCGTAGATCTGCTCGTCCTCCCAGAACCGGCGCTGCGCCTGGAACGCCAGCTTGACGAGACTGCCCCGCCCCGGGGCGGACAGCGCGCGCACGTAACGCGGGGGCAGGTTGTGGCGCAGCCCCACGACCAGGTGCGCCGGCATGCTGTTGAGGCAGTAGTCGGCCCGCACCACCCGCACCTCGCCCCGGGCGCCGGCATACGCCACCTCCACCCCGGTCTCGCCCAGCCGGATCTCGCGCACCGCCGCCCGCAGCTCGACCGCGTCGCCCACGCGGCGCATGAAGCCGTCGACGATGCGGTCCATGCCGCCGACCGGCTGCAGCATGGGCGCCGCCTGATCCGCCAGCTCGCCCCAGTGCATGTACTCGCGCCAGAAGTTCGCGTCGAGCAGCGCGGAGAAATCGCGCACCGGCTTCTTCACGCCGGGCGAGGTCATGCCGCCGCTCGCGTAGCCGGCGCGGTCCGAGCCGCTGTAGGCGAGCGACGCGTCGAGATCGCCGTACGCGCGCAGGAACTCCCGCAGCCGCTCCCGATCGTCAGCGTCGAGACGGGCGTCGAGGGCGCCCGGGGCGACCGACTTCGCCAGCAACTCCGCGAGGAAGCCGCGGGCGTCCGTCATGAACTCGCGATTGCGGATCGGCCGGCCGCCGAACGCGGCGGCGTCGTGGACCCAGGCGTTGCGGTTCTCGTTGACGAAGATTTCGAGCGGGACGTCGAGCTCGCGGCAGTAGTGCAGCAGGCTCGTATGCGTGCCGGGAATCCGCGCCGGGCCGGCGTTGAAGTACAGGTGCGGCTGATCGTCGAAGTCGCAGACCTGCCGGGCGCCCAGCTCGTCGACGACGTCGCCGCGCCGCAGCGTGAGGCAGCGCCCCCCCGGCCGGTGGGAGGCCTCCAGGACGGTGCAGCGATGGCCCGCCCTGCGAAGCTCGTACGCCGCGGTCAACCCCGCGATGCCGGCGCCGATGACGACGACATGCGGCGCCCGGCCGCCGGCCGGGCGGAGGTCGAGCTGACCGGCCCGGGCGACCGTCGGCAGCAACCCCAGGGCGGTGGCCGCGGCGTGCACGGCGGCCGACCCGCCGGCCGCGCCGACCGCGTTCAGCAACTGGCGACGAGAGATGCGCCTGTCCATCGGTGTCTCTTCCGACCAACCGTTCACTATAGCCCGGACGCCGCCGGTGGCGACGCCGGCCCAGCCGAGCTTACGTTGCGGCCATGCTGCCGACCAACTGCTTCGACGGCTCGGCCACCGTTCCAGCCGGCCCAGCCGAGCTGCCATCGCCGCCATGCCACCGGCCGGCTGCTTCGACGGCTCGGCCACCGTCTCCAGCCGGCCCGGCCGAGCTGCCGTCGCTGCTATCCTACCCAACAGCCCGCCGGCACAGGAGGCTGCACGCCATGAAGCGCGTCCGGCCGGAGGCCACTTGCAGCGAACACGTCCAGTCCTGCTCGCTGCGGACTCCGTCGTCAACGAACGTGGAGGTAGGGATGAGAATGCGTCCGACGCACCTGGTTCTGGCCGGCCTGCTCCTGATTCCCGGCGTCGCGGACGCGGCGGCGGAGGTCATGCGATGGCAGGTCGACGGCGTGACCCGCGAAGCCATCGTCCACGCGCCGGCGTCACCGGCGGCGGAAGGCGCGCCCCTGGTCCTGTCCTTCCACGGGTTCGGCGACCACATGCACAACTTCCAGTACACGAACGTGCACGTCGCGTGGCCCGACGCTATCGTCGTCTACTTTCAGGGACTCGAGCGGCGCCGCGGCCTCCTCGGCTGGCAGGTGGAGCCCGGCGCGAACGGCGACCGCGACCTCGAGCTCGTCGACGCGGCCCTCCGGTCGCTGCGCGAGACGTACCGCATCGACGACGATCGCATCTACGCGACCGGCTACTCGAACGGCGGGATGTTCACCTACCTCCTGTGGGCGGAACGTCCCGGCGTGTTCGCCGCCTACGCCCCGGTGGCGGCCCGCCTCCGTCCCTCGGTGCGGCCCACCCAGGCCGCCCCGGTCTTCCATGTGGCCGGGGAACGCGATCGGGTGGTCCGCTTCGAAGACCAGGAAGCCGCGATCGCCGCCGCCGTCGAGGTGAACGGCGTCGACGAGACGGCGTCCTGCGGAGCCGGCTGCACGGTGTACGGCGCCGACACGGCCGCGCCGGTCATGACCTGGATCCATCCCGGCGCCCACATCTACCCGCGCGAGACCACCCGGCGGATCGTCTCCTTCTTCCGCCAGCATTCCCGCACGCGCTGACCGGGATGATTCGCGAGCCGACTGCCTCGGCGAGCGCCGGCCGCAGCATCCATCGCGCGTGGAGACTGCGGCCGGCCGCGCCTCAGCGGTCGTTGTCGTCCGGCAGCCCGGGGAAGCCCGCGGGAAGCTGGGCGCCCAACGCGTTCTGGAACATCGCCAACTGCGTATAGTTGCCGACGACCAGCACGACCTGACGAAGCTCGTCGTCCGTGTAGCCCTCCGCGAGCACGTTCCACGTCGCGTCGGAGATGAACCGGCTGGCGTGAAGCTCGTCCGCCGCCGCGAGCAGCGCGCGTTCGAAGTCGTCCCAGCCCGGCGCGTCCGGACCGGCCGTCACCCGGGCGATCTCCTCGGCCGTCAGTCCGGCTTCCTTCCCGATGACGTCGTGCCGGCCCCAGATGTAGTCGCCGCGCGACAGCCAGGCCGTGCGCAGGATGAGCAGCTCGCGATGGCGCGTGGGAATCGTGGCGTTGCGGACGAAATAGCCCGTATAGGCCCAGTACCGCTGGCACATGTCGGTGACGTCGGGGCAGAGCTCCCGCATGGGAGCCTCCCCCGCCCCGTCGGGCAGCCCGATCCGGGGGGCGTCGAGGTGCTCGAACGGCGACACGCGGCTCGCGCCCGGCTCCTGCGCGCCAGCCATGCCCGCGCCGAACACGAAAACTCCGCAGACGAGAATCGCGCCGGTCGTCGTGCCAATGTTCCGCATCAGTCCTTCCCTCCGCGTTGCGCCGCGTAGTACCGGTCGAAGAAGTCGAGGCGATCCTTGCGGATGCCCTGCTCCACGGTGATCGTGTCGCCAATGTGCAACGCCGCGTCGGCCTCCGGGTCATAGGCCGGCCATTGCGGCAGCCCGTCGGCGTTCGGGTTCCCGGTAGCGGCCAGATTGACCCAGTAGGAGGCCAGGATATCGGAGAGCTTCCGGTCCGTGTCGGTGTAGTCCCGGTTGGCGTACGGGTGGGGGCTGACCCCGAAGTTGTCGAACACGTAGGCGATCTCGGCCGTGTGGTAGGCGCCGTAGCGGTCGGCGTCCGGCGCGGGCGGAACGCGGCTGAAGAAGTAGAGGTACGCCGGCGACGAGACCGTCTCCATCAGGCGCGCCCAGGTCCGCATCTCCCAGCCGAACGTGGCGTCGGTGCCGCTCGCCGCCCGGGCCTGCCGCGCCTCCTCGTCGGTCCCGGCCGGGAAGGTCTCCAGGAACGCGCCGGCGTGCTCGCCGTACTCGTCGCGGATCGACTCGTGGTACGTGGCCAGCGTCTCGGCGCCCGCCGCACCGCCCAGGATCGACATCTCGTCGGCATTCGAGCCGACGATGACCGGCACGTCGTGCTGCGCTCCCGCCGCGAAGATGTTGTAGACCGTGTCGGGGAACACCCAGCCGTCGACGTTGGCCGTCGACAGGACCAGATCCGCCGCCACCGCCTGCACGTCGTCCGCGCTCGCGGCCCGCATCGCCTCGACCGAGGGCCGCACGCCCTCGCCGAGCAATGCCTCGACGAAGCGCTCGCCGGCCGACTCGATTTCCGCCTTCGGGTCGGCCCCTCCCCGCGGCCCGAACGCACCTCCGCTCTCGCCGATCGCGGCATGGAAGAGGCCGCGCGCCAGCGGCGTCGCCATCAAGTGGTTCACGCTCCACGAGCCGGCCGACTCGCCGAAGATGGTGACGCGGGACGGATCGCCCCCGAACGCCGCGATGTTCCGCTGGATCCAGCCGAGCGCGGCGACCTGATCGAGCGTCCCGTAGTTGCCGGACGCGGCGTGCTCCGACTCGGCGCTCAGCAGCGGATGGGCGAGGTAGCCGAACGCCCCGAGCCGGTAGTTGATGGTCACCAGCACCACGCCCCGCTGCGCCAGCCGCGTGCCGTCGTAGGTGATGTCGGCGCCGTTGCCGATGCTCAGCCCGCCGCCGTGGATCCAGACCAGCACCGGCGCCCGGTCTTCCGGCCCCGCCGCGCTCCAGACGTTCAGATAGAGGCAGTCCTCGCGCATCCGGTCCACGCCCGGATTGTAGAAGCGGCCCACCTCCGCCGGAATCGCCCGCTGCATGCACGCCGCTCCCGCCGCGGTGGCGTCGCGCACGCCCTCCCACGCCGGCGCCGGCTGCGGGGGACGCCACCGCAGGTCGCCCACCGGCGGCGCCGCGAACGGCACGCCCCGATAGACCATGACGTCGTCGCCGAGCGGCGACGGCGCCCCGGCGAGTTGCCCGCCTTCGACGCTGACGACCGCATCCGTGGACTGGCCCCGCACCGGCGAGCCGCCGGCGCCCGCCAGGAAGACGAAGGAGACCGCCAGACCGGTCGCGAGGACGCCGCGCAGCACGCTCCGCATCATGACCATCCCCTCAGACGGCGGCCAGCGCCTGCGCCATGTTGCCGAGCGCCCGTTCCACCAGTTGGCGCGACGTGCCGATGTTCATCCGCATGCGGCCGTCGCTGCCGAGGCCGTAGCTGGACCCCGGGTTCAGGTGGATGTGCGCGTGCTCCACCAGCCAGCGCTGGAACGCCTGCTCCGGCGTGGTCGGCCGCGCCGCCGCCTCGGCCGCCTGCTTCATCCGGGTCCTGTCCATCGCCTCGGCGACGTCGAGCCACGCCAGGAAGGTGCCCTCCGGCTTGACCGTTTTCACCCCCGGCACGTTCGCGTTGACGGTCGACTCGACGAGGTCCTGCGTGCCGTCGATGTACTCGAGAAGCTGGTCGAGCCAGTCCTCGCACTCGTTGTAGGCGGCCTCGGCCGCGACGATGCCGAGCGTGTTCATCGCCTGCCGGTGCTGTCCGACCCCCTCGATCCGGTCCAGGTAGTCGGGGTTGGTCGAGAACTGGTAGGCGCACTTCATCATCGACAGGTTGAACGACTTGCTCACCGACTTGAAGGTGACGCTGTTGCGGACGATGGCCTCGTCGTCGAGGGTGGCGAAGGGCGTGTAGGTGTGGCCCTTCGTGACGAAGTCGCAGTGGATCTCGTCGGCGAGCACGACGACGCGCCGGCGGTTGCAGATCTCGCCGAGGGTCATCAGGTCCGACCGCGACCACACGTTGCCGGTCGGGTTGTGCGGGTTGCACAGGATGAACGCGTGCGTGTCGTGGTCGATCCGGCGCTCCAGGTCCTCGAAGTCCATCTGGTAGCGCCCGTTCACGAGCTTCAGCGGGCTCTCCTCCGCCACGCACCCGACCACGCGGATGTCGGTGTAGAACCCGTTGTAGCCCGGCGTCTGCATGAGCACCTTGCTGCCCGGGGGGCAGAAGGCGCGCAGGGTGCTGATGACGCCGGCGTGGACGCCGGGCGCGTGCTGGATGGTGTCGGGATCGATCTCCAGCCCGTAGCGCCGGCGGTTCCAGTCGACGATCGACTCCTTGTAGGAGGCGGGAATCGACAGGTAGCCGTAGTTCTCGTGCGCGACGCGGTCGCGCAGGGCCCGGGTGATGGCCGGCGCAATCCGGAAGTCCTGGTCGGCGGTGCCCATCCCGACCTCGATCTTCTCGCGCCCGTAGCGGGCGATCTGGGCGTCCCACTTCGACGAATCCGTCCCGATGCGGCTGTAGATCGTGTCGAAGTCGTAGCGGCCGCCCTGCTGTTGAACCGCGCCGCCGGCCGCCGCCGCCGCCTGAGAAACCGGGACCGTGGCGCCGACGGCGCCCGCGACCGCGGTCATCCCGGTGCTGCGCAGGAACGCCCGCCGGCCGAGTCGACTGAGCTTGGACATCTGTGGACTCCTCTCGTATTTCCTCGACGTCGACCACCGCCGACGCCACGCGTCGCCGCCACGGCCGCCGTCCTGCCGTGGCGGTTTCCGTGCTCGCTCATGAGAGCATAGATCCACCGGCTGGGGAGTCAACTTTTCGGTCCGCGCGCGGGCGCCCTTTTTGACGGTGAGCCAGCGGCCATTCGATGGGAGGTCGTTCTCGACGGCGCGCTTCCGCGTCGACCGCGCCGGGGCGGCGTAGACATTGAAGGCGGACTGGCCTCGGCGCCGGCGACCCGATGAGAAGCCTACTGCGTGCCCCGATCGTCGTCGCTCTTCTCGTGCTGGCCTGCACGCCCGTCGTGGCCGGACAGGAACCTGGACAGCAACCCCGGCTGGCGGAGGGCTATTGGACGCGGGGTCTGGCCGGCGGCTGGGGTCAAGCCTGGAAGCACGGCGTCCCCGGCTACGGCAAGACCGAGAGCGACGTCCGTTTCGCGGCGTTCCACCCGCAACTCGGGCGCTTCGTGACCGACCATCTCGAGTTGTACGGCGAGGGCACCCTGCTGGTCTACGCGCGGCCGGCCCTCGCCGTCAGCGGCGGGCTGGCCGGGCTCGGCGGTCGATATCACGTCTGGCGTGACCGGTCCTGGACGCCGTACGCGGTCGGCATCGCCGGATTGCTGTGGACGTCGCTGGATGTACCGGAGATCGAGCGCGTCTTCAACTTCCAGGTCGTGTACGGCGTGGGCGTCCGGGTCGTCCCGCCCCGAGGGCCGGGGCTTCTCGTGGAACTCCGCAACCACCACATCTCGAACGCCGGGACCGCGGGCGAGAACCTGGGCCTGAATGCGGCGACCGTGATCGCTGGCCTGCAGTGGGTTCTGAGGTGACGAAACGTGGTGGGCGAGGGCGCCGGGAACGACCGTAACCGTCACTGCTGACACCCTCCGCCCATGGTTGCCACGGGATGGTGTCCATCAGCGGCGACCGGCGACCGGCAACCCCGCGAGCCAAGACATCGCGCCCGTGCTTCCGACCTGCCCTCCCCTTCCCTCTGCCACCGGTCAGTCATCGTCCGCGGACCTTATCAGTGTCTCCACAGGCGCTTTCCGACGAACGTCAATACGCTCCAAGTCCTCCTCTAGTTGGTGAATGGTCTTGACGATACGCGCTTCGTCCATCTCATCCATCCCGACGTGCCTTCGCAACATCGGCAACACAAAAAAACTCGCCACCACGGCCACGAGGAGAATCAGAATCGAGTAGTTCGTCACTTCGGACAATCCGAGCGTATCCCGGCCAGCATACGCGGCGCCAAGAACCACGCCCAGAGCCCCACCAGTGAACATCATGAAGTTGATCGAGGAATTCCAGCCGGCCCTACGCCTCCTCTCGTCCGCATGCTTGGCAATCTCTTCCAACGTCGTCGCGTATTTCCTCTCGTAGGGCTCACGGATCCGCGCCTCCCTTCCTTCGGTCCACGCTTCCATTTCCGCTACGACTTCGTCGTCCAGGAGCTGCTTCAGGGTCTGCATCAAATCCAGAGTGAACTCATTTCCGCGTTCCAGGTCCAGCGGCAACGACCGATGCGTATAGGCCCGAACTACGTCCGCATTCCACGGTATGGGGCTCAGGTACCTTGTAACTTTGAGAAAGTCTCTGTAACGACCTATATAGTCAGGCAACATTTTATTCATGAGAAGCCATGTCCTTGCATAACCCAAGTCCTGGCCGAGATTCACCCGCAGTCGGTCTACACCTGCCGAGGAAAGCGGATCATACTCCGACACAATAACTACTTCATCAGCTATATCTGTCTTCATTGCTATACGTGAGTATACGTCTCCGCCGGCCTGAGCATCAAGGAACACATAGTCGTACTCCTTGGTCCTTGCCGCCCCGATGACCTGCTCCAACACGGACAGGAAAATGGCCGCATCCGAACCCGCATAGTCCGCTTTGAATGCAAAGGTCGCCGGCACGAGATCGGTCTTAGTCGGCAAGTGCACGACATCACGGTCGTAGGAAAACGAATCGCCATCGAACATGCCACGTGCCTTGCCGCCAGCCGAACTCCTATGGCGGTTCACCTGGTTCAAATAGAGGAGACTCATCCCGTGCGTCGCGTGATCGAGGTCTACCAGAAGAGTCTTCTTGCCTATGTCGGCAAGAAATGCGCCGATACTTGCACACAGGATTGTCTTGCCGGACCCGCCTTTTGCGCTGGCGATGCAGTAGGTGGTCATTTCTTCGTCTCACGAATGCTCTTGCCCATTTCGGCTCGCGCCCTCGCAATCCGATACGACGCCAGTTCCGGAAGAGGGTCCCCACTGAGGCGTTCGACCTCCCTCATCTCGGAAGACTCGAAAAACGCCTCCGGCTCCAGACCGGTTCGAGCCAATCTCACGAGATTGACGATCGCACCCCTGAGGGCGAGGGAATCCTCGTGGCTGCCGACCACGACCTGCAGGGTGTGTCTGAAGTCGTCCTCGTTCTTGCACGGACTTCCTTGGAACAACAAATACGCTGCACGAAAGGCCAGATTGATTCTGGCACTCTCCCGATCCAGGTCTTCGGCCACGCGCTGAATGAGTGTAGAGTACTCAGCCGCTATGTTGGCGTCCAAATCCAGACGAACTTTGCCCTGCCACCCGCGGATATAGATGGGAAACGCCTTGTCTATGTCGTAGTACACTCGCATCGTGTGGTTATTGCACTTCTCCTCGTACCATTCGGCCGCGGAACGGCACGCAAGTAATTTCTCAATCCAGCCCATGGCAGTTTCTATCTTCCGACAGCCGATGGTCGCCACCACAATGTGTACGAAGCGCATGCGCGCGGGCCGTATGCGAAACGGCGTCCCACGACCGCAAACGTCGCGGAACCACATAGCTGGTCCTCGCGTCGAGCGTCCTGACCGCCGAGGTCGACGGCTAGTGCTACATCGGTCAGGAACGTGAGGCACACCTGAAGTTCCGGGACGCCTCGAACTGCCATCAGGCTGGCGCGCTTGGGCATTGGCTCGAACGCCCGACGACGCCTCTCTATCATTCCGGAAATCCTGCTGGTCGGGGCGCTCACCATTTCAGTGGCTTCCCAGCCATGATATTGTCCCAGTGATAAAGCAGCTTCGGATCCGACAGGATCTTTGAGTGCCCACCGGGGATTTCGCGGTTTGAACGAGCGTACTTGAACCGCCGCGGACCGAACCGCGAGCCGAGCCAGCGCCACCGCGTCGCCCACGGCCGTCTCCAGAGACGTTGACTGTAAAGATGGTCCCACTTGCCATTCACGGCGTCTACTGCAGGTTCGTAGACATCGTCCATCCCGCGAGGGAAGATGCCCAGAAACCGCCCGGTCCGCACGGGCATGTCGACGGTAATCACCCGAAAGTTCTTCAGGGGGAGCAGGTCTTCCGGCACGAGGTCCAGCGCGAACGCTACAACCTGCCCCCCATGGGAATGCGCGATGATGACAACCTCCTCGGCCTCGCTCAATTCGCTGAAGCGCCTGGAGATGAAGGTCTCGAGGTTCCTGCCTCCTTCCTGCCAAACACCGTCGTGAGAACGCCACCGGCCGAGTTGTTGGACAAGCAGGCCACCGACGTCACCGCTCCAGAAACCGCTGTCCGGCCGGCTCACGTCACGATTCTGGTCAACGCGAGTGTAGCCTAGCGAGGCCAACTTATCGTCAAACAATGAACCTGTTCGATACCACGCATTTTTACGAAACTTCCGCCGCGCCCAAGTGCCAGCCACGGGGATGTACAACCGATTGCGCTTGGGGCCACCATTACCTGCGGAGCCGCTGCTCATTGTAGTCTTGCCCCTTGCCCTACGGCGATGCCGAGTTCACGCCTAACATTCGCTTTCCTCCACCGCCCACCAGCGTAGAACGGTAAGCGTGGCGACACAACGCAGAGCGCCTCAGCGGGGATAGGGAGTGCACCAGTACCCAGCCAAGCGGGGACTGCTTTCCGCGTCGTGGTCACCGGGTCGCGAAGCTCTCTTCGAGTGAAGTTCGCAGTACCGTTCGACATCTGCAGCGGCACGACGGGCCGCTTCCACATCGATCGAATTCTGACTGGTCGCATGTCGCACCGCGCGCTCTGCAAGCATCCACCCGACTGCGGTCACGTTCTCCCGGTCTTGAAGCCACCGGTTTCCTTGACGACGCATAGCTGCCAAGAACTTCGTCCGGAAGTGGTCGTGCCACCAGACCACCGCGTCGTAGTCGACGGTCATCCGCATTCCGATCGTCTGTCCGACGGCGAAGAAGCAATCGCCCAACACGTAATGCACCGCCTCCTGCAATGCCTGGTCCTCCTCCTGCAGTGCCTGGTCCTCAGCCCCGGACTGGGCGGAAGCCATGTCCGTACGGGATGGCAACGGTGTGGCGGCGGGGTCGCCTGCAGGCTGCGATCGTGGAATCCTCTCACTCATTTCTTCACCTCTCCTGGCGCTACCGCAGCACGGCGGTCACATCCCTAGATGGAGAACGCCGTCGTGGCCGAATCCGTACAGTCGGCTGTCAGAAGGGCTTCGCGGGTTGCGTGCATCTGACAGCCACGCTCGACCTCGGCCGACGCGAGGGCAGCCGCCGGCTGGTGGATCGTGGCTCCATGACCGGCGTACTCGACAGCCCGCTGGCCGAGGTACCGGCCGACCGCAGTCACCCGGTTGCGGTCCGCGGCCCAAAGCGTTCCTCTGCCGGTCATCGCATGGTGAAAGGCGTGGCGATACCGACGGTGCCACCAAGTCACGGCGTCGAAATCCAGTCCCTTGTCAGGGCCGACGGCCTGACCAACGGCCAGAAAACAGTCAGAGAGGATGTAGTCGAGCTCTGTGGCCGGAGCCATGGACGCCTCCTCGTGCAGGATGCCTCGCACTTAGAGGAGAACGCCGCTGCTCGTGATTCGGTACACTCCGGGCGCCGCTCAGTGAGCGTGCGCCTGAATGCTTGCGCGGAGCCGGTGCAGTTCGTTTCGCATGGCGCCAGCACTTTCCGGTCGCCGGGTGATGTTGGGTGACAACGCGGCACGCAGAAACGACGCCAAGCCGAGAGGGCACCTCGGCCGGTAGTCGCGGACATCGGGCACACTGGCTTGTTCAGCGGCGGCCAGCACGGTCCCTACGTCGTCGGCAGCGAACGGGTGACGCCCGGCGACCGCTTCATAGAGCACCAGCGCGAGCCCCCACAGATCGAAGGAGGGTTGAGGCGTGCTGCCGGCGAGTGCTTCTGGCGCCAGATACAACGGCGTCCCGACCAGACGTTCGTCTACGGTCACCGTGGCCGCGGGATCATCCGACCGGAACAACGCTTCGGTCGCGCCCCCCGACAGCGGCTCCGCCGTCGGCCGAGAACCCTGGGGCCTGTCGAGCAAGGCCAACCCGAAGTCAAGCAACTTTGGTCGGCGATCGCTGGTGTAGCCGATGTTGCTCGGCTTCACATCGCGGTGTAGCACCCCCGACGCGTGCACACGCGCGAGCACATCCGCCAGTACGATTCCGAGATCGATTGCCTCCACGTACGGTACCGGACCGCGGCGGATGCAGTCGCGCAGCGTGCCGCCGTCGAGATACTCGACGATCAGCATCGGCGTGCCGCGCCACTGCTCGGCTCCGTAGATGAGCGCTAAGTTCGGATGCAGAACCCTCGCCATCGTGCGCGCCTCGCGGTGCAGTCGGTCGGCCGACCCGGACCAGAGGGACGGCAGTGTCTTGATCGCCACCTGACGGTCTAGCACCATGTCGACCGCCAAGTAAACGACGCCCATGCCTCCCGCGCCGACCAGACGCTCGAGACGGAACTTGCCCTGAACGAACAACGGAAGCGCGGCAACGCTCGTGGTGGCGCCGCACGAGCATTGGCGGGTCTCCGGGCTCCAGACCAGCGAGCACACCGGACAGTACGCCGCCGGCTCGTTCTGCCAAGCGAGCCCCTGCGCACCAGGATCGCTCCGCGGGGGGCATCTATCGGCTTCACGGTCCCGTAGCAGGCGATTCTCGATCTGCAAGGCCGCCTGGCCGCCGACGGCCGTCACCAGTGCGAAGTGAACGGCCGAGTACGGGAGTCCGGTCCGAGCCTCGCCGATCACCACCGCCCCCAGCAGTATCCCGGTAGACCCGACGACGGGACACAACAAGTGCGCGTCAGCGTCGTTCAACCACACTCGATCCGCAGGGGGCAGCAATCGCGCAATCGACGCCAACGCTTGAGTATCGAGCCGAACGTCGCCCCGGGTCGAAAGAAGAATGTCGAGTAGCGCCGAATCTCGCTGGATCGCCGCCGCCGTGCCGTCGACCGGCACGAGTGCGGTCCCGTCGTCGTTTAGGAGCAGGACCGCCACTGACGTCGCATTCAACCCCCGGCGCAGTTCTTCGGCGAACGCCCCGGTAACGCTACGGAGACTGTCCGCTGTTCGAAAACGCTGATCGAGGCGGGCGAGTGTCTGTGTCTGGTCGGCTGGCTCGAGACGAAACCATCGGTCGACCGCACGGAGCAGATGTTGGCGAGATGCGAGGGCGACCAGGCCCACCGTGGAGACCGCAAGAGGGCCGGCGGGCCGAGAGCGTTCTAGGTACTCGCCGATGGTCAATTGCTGGTTCGCGTGGATGTCGAACGCTACATAGATGAGCGGCCCGAGGCTGATGCCCCAGACGGCGTACCGTGCCAAGGCGTATTGCAGCGTGATACGGACGAGCAACTGCATCTCCATCACGCGATTCACCACCACGGAGTAGGCGGTAGCGGGCACGATCAACGCAAGCCCCACGTAGACAACGACGCCGACACCCTGCTGCACCGACGAGTCCCGAAGTGCCGACACGAACGGCGTAGCAACTACGGCGAGCGCGAATGGCGCCAGCCCGACCGCCAGCGCTCCCACGAAGAACATCACGCGGCGGCGGTCTTCGTACGCCTCAAGCCGCGTCTTCCACAGAAGAAACGGAATAGCGGGAGCCGCGACGACAGAGAGCACGGGCCAGTAAGCCCCTTCCGGATGGTCGCGGTCGAGCAACTCGAACAGCGCCATCGACCACGCCGGCACTATCGAATCGCCGAAGCCGCCAATGGCGTTGGGCACGAACAGCACCGCGCCTACGCCAAAAGAGACTCTCACGAAGACGCTGGCGACTCCGCGCAGCCCCGGTCGTTGGGCGTCGGAGGGGAACTCGCGGACGAAACGCCACAGCATCAGCGTCACGAACGCATCCGCTTGGAGCGCGCCGAGCGCATCGGTCAGCGTGCCGCTGAGCACGGTCCCAGCCGAAGGCATCAACCAGATCACGAAAGCGGAACTGATTGTGAGAAACAGGGCGCCCAACAACGGGAGCCGGCGGTCACGCCCACCGCCCGCCAACAACACCACCCCTCCCACGCCAAAGACGAAGCCGTTGACGATGTAGGGCCACCCCACCCGGCCAAGTGCGCCGGGAGCTCCTACGATCGCCAGCGCGAGTTGCGCGACAGCGATGCCGAGCACGACGGCCACACCGGCCTCCACCGTGCGGTCCCACCAGTTCGGGCCGGATGGCGCTTGGGTCCGGCGGGTCGCACCGATGGCGGAAACAATCTTGAGCTGGCGGATCAGGTCAGCGTCGCGGGTCTTCGTCGTGCCCCACTCCACGTCGTGCCAGTCCACGGCCTCGCCGGCCGCGACGGCATCAGCAATGGAGTCGAGGTGCTGGCGCCCACTCATTCACGACCCATCTCATCGCCGAGACGAAGCAGCGCGCGTCGGACGGCGAGTCGGGCCGCCGGACCGGAGGGCTTGTTCAGCACGAGCGCGAGCTGCTCGTAGTTGTACCCGAGCTCGATGCTCGCTACGATCGCCCGCCGATCGATCGGTCGCAAGCGCTTCAACGCCGCTTCGTAACGTCGCCGGTCATCGTGGCCGATCACCACGTCGAGCGGTGATTCCTCGTCGTTCGAGACGCGCTCGTCGAGCCCGTCCACCAGGGGCTCGACCTGGGGTCGGCGCGAGGCGCGCCGGAACTGGTCGTGGACCCGATTCACGAGCGAGCGCCGGAGACAGCCCAGCAGTGCGCCATCGCGTTGCGGCTTGAAGGAATCGAGGCGGCGCAAGGTGTGAAACACGGTCTCCTGGACGAAATCGGCGGTGTCGGCCGCATCGCGCGCCCAGGTCGGAACGCGTCTGTGCGCCCACCGATGGAGGCGCGGGAGATAGCGCTCGAACAACCGGTTCAGCGCTCCGGCATCCCCTTCGCGCGCCCGCTCCAACAGCTCCTGAGAAGAGGACGCCGACGCCTCCGGCCGCGACGGCTCCACTCGTTCCGTGCGCATATCTCGCCGTCCAGCGCGTAGCCGCGCTGCTCCTGAAAACCACCGGGGTTCGGGGCGATCCCCTATCCCCCCCAAGACTGTCGCCAGAATATCACGGACGCGACGGGCTCGCTGTCGCCAACGTGTACACACGGTGCCGCGACGACGGGGAGTGCATCCTTGGACGGTGGGAACATCTACCAGGACACTCAGACGGCCTTGGCCGCCTTCGCCGCCTCGATCTCCTCGTCGCTCATGCCGAGCACGGACCCGAGAATCTCCTCGGTGTGCTCGCCGAGCAGCGGCGACCGCACGACGTCGGCCGGCGAGTCCGACAGCTTGATGGGATTGCCGACGGTGAGGTACTTGCCGCGGGTGGGGTGGTCGACCTCGACGACGGTGCCGGTGCCGCGCAGCGACGGCTCACGGGAGAGCTCCTGCATCGACAGCACCGGGCCGCACGGGACGTTGAGCGGGTTGAGGATCTCCATCACCTCGAACTTGGTCTTGGTCTTGGTCCACTGCTCGATGGCGTCGAAGACCTGCTCCAGCTTCGGGAGGCGCGCCTCCGGGGTGTTCCATTCCGGGTCGTCGAGCCAGTCGGCGCGGCCGATGGCGCGGGCGAGGCCGGCGAACGCGGCCGCCTGGGTGATGACGTAGATGTAGGCGTTGGGGTCGTCCTCCCAGCCCTTGCACTTGACGATCCAGCCGGGCTGGCCGCCGCCCGAGGCGTTGCCCGAGCGCGGGGTGGCCTCGCCGAAGGTGCCGTTGGGATACTGGGGATACTCCTTGAGCGGGCCGTGGGTCAGCCGCTGCTGGTCGCGCAGCTTGACCCGGCAGAGGTTGAGGACGCCGTCCTGCATGGCGCAGACGACGCGCTGGCCGCGGCCGGACTTCTCGCGCTGGAAGAGCGCGGTGACGATGCCGAGGGCCAGGTGCAGGCCGGTGCCGGAATCGCCGATCTGGGCACCGGTGACGGTCGGCGGCCCGTCGTCGAAGCCGGTGGTGCTGGCGCCGCCGCCGGTGCACTGCGCCACGTTCTCGTAGACCTTGCAGTCTTCGTAGGGGCCGGGGCCGAAGCCCTTGACCGAGGCGTAGATAATGCGCGGGTTGATCTCCTGGATGCGCTCCCAGGTGAAGCCCATGCGGTCGAGGGCGCCCGGCGCGAAGTTCTCGGCCAGCACGTCGCACGACTCGATGAGGCGCGTGAAGATCGCGCGGCCGGTCTCGGACTTCGTGTTGATCGTGATGCTGCGCTTGTTGTGGTTCAGCATCGTGAAGTAGAGGCTGTCCACGTCGGGGATGTCGCGCAACTGCCCGCGCGTGGCGTCGCCCACCCCCGGGCGTTCCACCTTGATCACGTCGGCGCCGAACCAG
Source organism: Acidobacteriota bacterium (assembly GCA_009861545.1). Classification (NCBI taxonomy): domain Bacteria; kingdom Pseudomonadati; phylum Acidobacteriota; species Acidobacteriota bacterium. The sequence continues at coordinate 24,391 of VXME01000092.1, forward strand.
GCGAGCAACTGCGTGCAGGTGGGGCCGGACTGCACGTGGGTCATGTCGAGAATGCGAACTCCGTCCAGCGCTTTCATGTCGGTCTCCGTCTACTTCGGCGAACCCTTGATCCTGATCTGCTCGTCCACGATGGTCTTGCTGAGCAGGCTGACGCAGGCGTAGAGCGCGCGCAGGGTCGGCACCTCGACGCCGGTCACCTCCGCCAGCTCGACGACGGCGCCGAGCATCCCGTCGATCTCCAGCGGCTTGCCCACCTCGACATCCTGCAGCATCGAGGTCTTGTGCTTGCCGACGCTCTCGGCGCCCGCGATGCGCCGTTCCATCGTCACGCGGAAGCCGGCCCCGAGGCGCTCGCCGATCGTCTGCGCCTCGGTCATCATCGCCGCGGCCAGCGCGCGGGTCAGCGGGAACTGGCAGATGTCGACCAGCGTCGCGTGGGTCAGCGCGCTGATGGGGTTGAAGGTCAGGTTGCCCCAGAGCTTGAGCCAGATCTCGGAGCGGATGTCGGTCAGCACGCGCGCCTTGAAGCCGGACTCGGTGAGCAGCCCGGCGACGCGCTGCACGCGCGCCGACTCGCTGCCGTCGAGCTCGCCCACCGGAAACCGGATGCCCTCGATGTGCTTGATCACCCCCGGCTCGGTGATCGCGGCGGCCGGGTAGGCGATGCAGCCGATGATGCGCTCGGGATCGATGGCGTTGAACAACACGCCGCCCGGATCGACGGTCTCGACGACGCGGTCCGCGTACGGTCCGCCCAGTTTCTGGAAGTACCACCACGGGATGCCGTTCTGCAGCGTCACGAGGCAGGTATCGGGCCCGAGCAGCGCCGGCAGGTCGTCGACGACGGCGGCGATCTGATGCGCCTTGAGGGCCAGCAGCACGACGTCGTGCGGCCCGAGGTCGCGGATCCGGTCGGTTGCGGTCAGGTTGTCGGCGACCGACTCTGCACCGTCCTCGATCAGCTTCATGCCGTTGGCGCGGATGGCGGCCAGGTGCGGGCCGCGGGCGATGACCGAGACGTCGTGCCCCGCGCGGGACATGCGCACCGCCATGTAGCCGCCGATGGCCCCGGCGCCGACAACGCAGACTTTCATGAAGGGTCCTCCGGACGGATCGGCCGGCGACCACCCGGCCACCGGCGCAGGCAACGCCTCGCCGCAATCGCGGCGGGAGCACGAACCGCTACTTCGCGCCGCCGGCCACCTCGCGCTCCTCGGCGCGGTGCCCCGCGAGAATGCCGTCCATGCCGATGTTGCCCTCGTGGCAGGCGTACTCGTAGATGGCGTCGGTCGTGCCCATCAGCGGAATCAGCACGGTCCAGGGCCGCGTGTAGGTGGTCGGATCGTCGATGGTGACCTCGTAGTTCAGCGTCCGCGGCCCGACCCGCGTGAAGCGCTCGGTGACCCGCAGATGCTGCGACGAGAGGCCCCGGAACGTCGCCTGGGACGAGTAGTTGGCGGTCTCGACCACCAGCGTATCGCCCTCCCAGTAGCCGCGCGAGTCGCCGTGCCACAGCCGGACGTCGTCGTCGAGCGGCGGCGTCCCGTCGATCGGGATGACGCGCGCGTCGTGGTTCATCTCGTGGTAGACGACGACGTGGTCGGGGCTCTGGAAGATCTGGTAGTAGCTGTTGTAGCCGGCGCCGAGGCGCGGCACCCCGTAGGTGACGCAGCGCTCCGAGAGCGGCCGGTCGGTGTAGGAGTCGGCCGGATGGTCGCGCCGGTGCGCCCGCAGCATCGCCTGCCGGTCGCGCGCCGAGGCGGTCAGGGCGGGAATGCGGCCGTCGGGCGGATCGATCACCAGCGACGTCCGGTCGTTGAAGTCGCGCTCGACGATCCAGAACTGGTTGTAGTTGCCGGTCGTCGGATCGTAGGACGAGGCCTTCGTCCGCTCGATAGCGGCCAGGACGAGCTGATCGCCGAACAGGGCGTCCCCGTCGTCCACGGCCAGCGCGGCGGCAGCCCTGAGTTCCGCGAGCTCTTCGTCGGTCAGCCGCTCCTTGCCCGCCCACTCCGGCGGGCGTTCCAGCGGCGTCGCGTTGTTGTTGGCCCACACGCCCTGCAGGTCGGGCTGGCCGTCGGGGGTGCGCGGCAGTGTCCAGTCGCCGTCCTGGGCGGCGGCCGGCGCGGCGAATGCGACCACGGCAACCACGGCGGCCAGCAGACCCGTCGAGATCGGGCATCGTCTACGCATCTGGGATCTCCTCGTGCGCGCCATTCGGACCGGCGCGGCGCGCAACCCGTGATTGTAGCCGGTCGGAGCGCCGCGACGCCACCGCGTCAGGACTCCTCCTCCGGTCCGGAAATCGTCCGCGTGCCCGGCCCCGGCGGCTTCGGGATCACCGACCCTGCCCCCGACGACCACCGTCTCCGCCACGCGGCGGCGTGACGCGATGCAGACGCGGATCGACGGGCACGGACCTGTCGCCGTCGAGGTGCTCCAGAGTCGCCATGACGCGGCCGAGGACATAGGCCGCCGCGGCGGTGAGCATGAACAGCAGGGAGACGGCGACCTCGTCGGCCGGACGAAGCTCGACGTAACGGTGCACGAGGAGTGCGGGCGCCACCATGACGGTGCAGGTAAGGCCCCGGACGCCGGACCGGCTTCGGTTGTCCGTGGCGTCGAACCAGCCGCCGGCCAGGTCACCGCCGATGGAGAGCGCCAGGGCCAGCCCGCCGGCGGCCAGCCCGTTCAGGATGGCCAGGCCCCAGGCCAGGTCGAGGAACTGCCGGAGCGCGATTGCGACGAGTACGCCGGTTGCCATCGCAATTGCGTATGGCTGCGCCCTGAGAGCCCGCCGGGGCTTCCCCGGTCCATGGCCACCGTACGGCGGGACCACGCGATGCAGGCGCGGACCGGCCGCGCCGACGTTGCCGTCGGAAGGCGCCCAGGTCGCCGTGATGCCGCTCAGCGTGCAGGCAGCAGACCCGGTGCACGCGAACAGCAGGCTGAGCGCGGACCCGTCCCCCCGGTCGAGCAGCTCGATCCCGAGGGCGTCCTCGATGAAGACCGCGGGCGCCGCGACAGCGCAGGCGAGAACGATGCCGACGTCGAGCCGACGGTGGCGCCCTGTCTCCATCAGGCCGGCGAATCTGCCGTCGCGCAGGCAGATGGAAGTCGCCAGCGCGAGCGCGCCCGCGGCGAGGCCGTCCAGGACAGCCAGTCCCCAGGCCACGCCGTAGAACTGTCCGTATCCCACGGCGACGAGAACACCGCTGCCGACGCCGATGCCGATCGAACGCGGCGTCAACAACCGCACCGCGGGCACGAGGCCGCCCTGGTGCTCGAGAAGGCTCATGTCTCCTCCTCCGGGCGCGCGGCGGCGAAGAGGTCTCTCCGCAGGTCCAGCTTGACGCTGACCATGCGCACCGCAGGATGATCGAGCTCGATGGGCTGCGCCTCGCCGAAACGCTGGAAGTTGCGTACTGCAAGGTAGTGCAGCAGCCTCATGCGGCAGGCCCTCCGCCGCGGGCGACCAGGAGATCCCCGGCGTCATCCACCGTGCCGCTCACTTGTCGAACAGGCTGCGGTTGGCCTCCGCCCGTGCCGCGACTCCCGCGAGGTGCTCGTCGAGCAGGTAGCCTTCGGCCACCAGCGCCTCGGCGGCGCGCATGATCCGCGCGCGGTACTCCGCGAAGCTGCCGTAGCGCTCCTCGACCGACAGGCGCGGATCGCCGGACGCCTCGCGGTCGGCCTTCGTCCGGGGAAACGCGATGTAGCCGCCGGCGAGTCCGAGCGGCGCGTCGGGGACGCCGATTGCCGGATTCCGCAGGTTCCAGCCGGTGTAGGTGGCGACGGGGACCACGACGGCCGGCATGCGCAGCGCGCCGATCTCGTTGTTGTCGTCGTCGAGGACCGGCACGCCGACGCCGTAGCGCTTGCCTGTCCTGACCGGCGGGTGGTTGTCGATACGCCGTTCCGTCGCGAAATCCTCGCCGTAGTCGAGGAAGTCGGGCTGCTGAATCGCCGTCGGGTACCGGACGCCGGGGAGCGCCTTCCAGCCCGCCTCTTCCGCCCTCCAGCCAACGAGGGTGCCGTCCGCAATGCGCGGGTGCATGCTCGGCGGCGGAGGCACGCCGTCCGTGACCCAGCGGTCCATCGCCAGGAACAGCGCCTCGAGAAACGGCTGGTAGACGTTCGGATTCGGCGGCAACTGCCCGCGGTTGGACGGTTCGGTGGCCCGGCCGTGCTGGGAACCGCCGAAGACGTAGACACGCACGTCATCCGGGATCGCGCTGTCGCGCCGCCCGGTCGGATCCGTCACCACCAGCGAGGCGCTCCGGTGCCAGTACTCGGAGCTGGTATCGAGATGCATCACCCTCGGCGCGGTGCCGCTCGCGCGGGCCCGGCGCAGCAGGCTGTCGGTCCGACCGGTGAACGGGTCGGTCTCGTCGCCGTAGGTGAAGGGAAAGACGTCGACCGGGTAGAGGTGGCCGCTGTGCTCGGTGGCGGTCCGCGTCGGCGACGCGAAGCGATGGTTGAAGAAGCCCTGGCCCCCGCCGGCGACCAGCGGCATCACGCCGTCGAATACGATACGTCCCTGCTCGTCCGCGTTGAACTCTTCGTACAGGAACGTCCGTAGCGCCCGCCCGCTCTGCGAGCGACCCTCGCCGATGACGCGCTGCGCCAGGGGCCGGCCGCGGACGTCGCGCAGCGGGTTCATCGACGAATCGTCGTGGCGCAGGAACGACACGAAGTCGCGGATCGCCGCAAACCCGGCGCCCTGTACGACGGAGCCGAACGCTTCGTAGGTCAGCTCGTAGATCACGCCGGGCTCGAAGCCGCCATCGAGCCGGATGTCTCCCTCGATGAGACCGCTGCTTTCCTCGCGCGCTCGCCTGGTGAGGAAGAACTCCCACCGGTCGCGAGGGATGAGCTCGGGTGCGTCACGCTCGCGAAGCCGCCTGGTCAGGGTCGCCCGCGGGAGCGCGCTGGCAACCGGCTCGAAAGCGAGCTGCCGCCGGTCCGACACCGCGAGGCGATCCGTGGCCACGTCGCTGATCATCTCCGCGCGGACGGTCCCGGTGACCGGCACGTAGTCCTCGTCCAGCGCAACGGGGGCCGCAAGACGCAGCAGCGACGGGTCGGGCGGGACCTGGGCGATCCAGCCGCTCCAGACCGTCACGTAGCCGTGCCGCAGGAAGAACGGCTGCATGCCCCACCGCCGGCGCCCCCGGTTGTTGACGTCGTAGAGCACGGTGGGCTGCGCCAGCGAGCGGTCCAAAGGTGCGATGATCTCGAAGTCCCCGTAGAATTCCACCCGTCCCTCGCCGTTGTCCGCGGCGAGGCCCAGATCGACGACCGCCCGGTTCGCCTCGTGCTCCGGGTCGAGCGCGTACACGACACGCCCGCGGATCCGCTCGTAGCGCCCCACCTTGTCCGGCACGTCGTCCGCGAACGGCTCGCGGGAGGTGATCGTCACCTGAATCACCTCCGCGCCGGCGGGCGCCGACGGCGTGAGGATGCACAGAACCAGCGACACTGCGGAGAATCCTGTCCTGACTCCCATCACTTCATTCCCCTCGGACCGCGCTTCGGACACCACCGTCACCGCCCGCGTCGGAGTCTTCCGAATCCTCCCCCGCGGTGGTCACCGCTCCCTGCCGTCCGCCTGCTCCCTCGCCGCCTGCTCTCCGACAAACGAACGGCGCGACGCGCCCGTCCGGAAACGTCCGAACGGCGCGCCGCGCCGGTAGTTGCAATCCGCGCCGGTAATCTACCTGGCCAGCGGATCCGGCCGGAGCTGGAACTGCACCACCTTGCTGGGCGTCCCCTTGCCGGTCTCGGTGTGGAACGGCGCCCGCGTGCCGTAGGTCGCCCACAGTCCGCGGCCCTTCCAGCCGGCGTCCGGGTCGTCGATCCGGCCGTCGAGCCACTTCGTGTAGAAGCCGAGCGGATACGGCACCCGGATGATCACCCACTCGCCGTCCTTCAGGGCGAGAAGCCCCTCGGAGGCGTTGCCGGTGTTGATCGGGATGTTGTCGCCGAGGCCGAACGTGTCGAACTGGTCGACCCAGGTGTAGTAGCTGCCCTCGGCACTGCCGGAATCGTCGACGCCCTTGAACTTCGGCAGCGGCTCCTCGTAGAGCGTCCAGCCCTCGGGGCAGTGCTGGCCGGTCGCGTCGGGCCCGTTCAGCGGCCCGGTGCACTTGCTGCGGTCGAAGCTGGCCATGTGCCCGCTGGCCAGCGGGGTCCAGACCACGCCGTTGCGGTCGATGTCCATGCCGCGCGGCGAGTAGCCCTGCACCTCGGCGCCGGGGTTCTCCCACGGCACCTCGAACACCTCGGTCAGCGCCGTGTTGGACGGATCGTCGCCCGGATCGAGACGCAGCACCGAGCCCGGGAAGCCGAGCGACGAGCCCCAGATGGTTCCGTCGACCGGGTTGTAGGCCACGCCGTAGAAGCCGGTGGTCACCCGGCGATCCTTCGTGGGATCGATGGGCTCGTTCGGCTCGGTGAACTCGTCGCGCTGGCCGTTGCCGTTGGTGTCGAGCACCAGGGCGGTCCAGCCCTGCGAGGCCTCCTCGTCACCGGTCTCGAGGAACATCTTCGTGTCCAGCCAGCCGATGACCGGCCCGCCGCCGCTGGTCCAGAGGGTGTCGTTCTCGTCCTCGGCGAAGATCAGGTGGTGCGTGCTGTAGCAGGTGCCGACCAGGGTCATCTCCTCGGTCGCCGGATCCCAGACGGCCAGGTGCCGGTTGGCCCGGGCGTTGGGGAAGGCCTGCGCCGACGGGTGATCGGAGCCTTCGAGGCACATGTCCGGGTTCTGCGGCCCGCGCACGCGCGAGGTCAGCCAGACGCGGCCGTCCGCGTCGAGCATCGGGTTGTGAACGTTGGTCTGGCTGTTCCAGATCGCCTCGTCCCCCCAATAGGGCGACGACGCCATCGGCGGTCCGGCCGCCAACGGGGTGTCCGGATCGCGCACCGGCACCGGAATCTCGCTCGAGGCGTTGGCCACCGGGTCGAGCACCGGCACGTAGTCCGCGCTCGCCTCCAGGGCGCCGTAGATCGGGCCGTAGGCGTTGACGGTGGGATCGCGCTTGTCGGTCGAGATCTCGTCGTGGAGGTAGGCCTTCTCGTCGGCCCAGTCCCACTGCGACACGACGATGTTGCGCTCGACGCCCTGCGGCCGGCGCGGCGCCTCGGGCAGCTCGCCGGCCATGATCCGGTCGGTCCAGTCGGCGAACATCTCCAGCGCCGCCTGCCGCCCCATCCGGTTCAGCCCGTTCGACATCGAGCCGCCGGCCTGCCCGGACTGGATGCGCCGGTCCCAGGCCGCGACCATCGAGTCGAACTCGCCGAGTTCCGGCGGCACCTCGCGGGTCGCCAGGTTGCCGAGCGAGTGGCAGGCGGTGCAGCCGCCGGACTTGACGGTGCGCATCCACTCCGCCTGGCTGCGCATGTTCGGCGAGATGCCGTTGCCGTCCGGACCCGTGCCGGGGAACTGATCGCGGTCGGGAACCTCGATCAGCGACAGCCAGTGGCCTGCCGGGTAGTACTGCGCCGCGGCCGCTTCGTCCGGCGCGACGACGGCGGTCAGATTCAGGGTCGAGCCGGGAGGCGTCCGGACCTTCTCCGAGTCGACCAGGCCGTAGCCGCGGACCCACACGTCGTAAGTCGCATCCGGCAGGTCGGGAATCAGGTAGCGGCCGTCGTCGTCGGTGACGACGATCCGATTGAACCGCGTCGGCAGATCGGTGGTCTCGGCAATCACCCAGACGCCCGCCTCGGGGCCGTCGGGGCCGGTCACCACGCCGCCGATGTCGTCGCCGTCCACCGCCACCGCCTGCCATGCGCCGGCGCTGCCGGCCGACAGGGCCACGACGACGGCGCCGATCACCGCCGCGATACCGGCTCGATAGAGCATGTCACTACGCATCTCGTCGCCTCCAGTCAGCGCTCTTGCACACCCGTGTCCACCGGGCCGGCCGGTGTCCGACCAGGCCCGGCTGGATCGCCCTCGAACAGCCGACAGTAGCATCTTTTGCGATGCGGTGCGCCTTGCGCGCTATCGCCGCGGCGCGGCGCCTCCCAACTGATCCACGTGCACGCGCGCCACCATGTGCATGTATCCACCGGCCGGTGCGTACCGCTCGTCGGCGGCCGCCTCCAGGTGCACGCGCGCGTCGGCGTCGTTGCCGAGCGCTTCGTGATACAGCCCCACGTACAGATGCGCGAAGAACAGTCCCGACGCGCGCCCGCGTGCCGCGGCGCGTTCACCCGCGGCTATCACCTCCTCCGGCGTCAGCTCCCGCCGGAACATCTCGTAGATCTCGCGCATCGGGGCGCGAGAGTCGGGCCCGACCGGCAGCAGCGCCTCGAACGCCGCGGCGGGCGAATCGGCGCGCGCCACGCACAGGAAGTGCCAGGCCGCGTTTTCGACGTCGTTCGGATTGACCAGGCGGTGCGACTCGAACTGCTCCCGGCAGTCCTGGTAGCGGCCGACGTAGTAGAGGGCGATCCCGCGCTGCCAGAGCTGCGGGGCGGCGCGCGGCACCAGCGCGGCCACCTCGTCGAACCCGGTCGCCGCCGCGGCCAGGCGCCCGGCGGCGAAGTCGCCGACGGCGCGGTCGAGCACCGCGCGCGGGTTCTGCGCCGCCGCCCCGGCGCAGGCCAGCCCAATCAGCACCACGGCGGTGCACGCTCCCCGGACCCCGAATCTTCTTGTCTTCACGAGTCCTATACTACGCCGTCGTCGTGATCCCTACGCAACCTTGCTATACACTCGCGTTGCCATTGTGAAGTCCCGCGTCGAAGAGATGCACGAGGCATCCGGTGACGGGACGAGGAGGGAAAGATGACACGCACACGTTCGTTCGGAATCGCCCTGCTGCTGGCGATGGTCATGGCCGCGCCGGCCGCGACGCAGTCCAACAGCATGAGCTTCTTCATCACGAGCGCCGGGCCCGGCGACGGCGCCAACCTGGGCGGGCTCGAAGGCGCCGACGCGCACTGCTCCATGCTGGCCGAGACGGCCGGGGTCGGCGGCAAGACCTGGCGCGCCTACCTCAGCACCACCGGCACGACCGGCGTCAACGCCAGCGACCGCATCGGCAGCGGCCCCTGGTACAACGCCGATGGCGTCGAGATCGCCTCGAGCGTCGCCAACCTGCTGGGCGACAACAACCTGACCAAGCAGACCCAGTTGAACGAGAAGGGCGAGATCGTCAACGGCCGCGGCGACGATCCCAACATGCACGACATCCTGACCGGGACGCAGCTCGACGGCACGGCGTGGGAGGGTGAGGGCGACACCACCTGCAGCAACTGGACGAGCAACGCCGCGGACGGCAGCGCGCTCGTCGGCCACCACGACCGGACCGGCGGCGGCGCCAACCCGAGCCACTGGAGCACCGCGCACGGCTCGCGCGGCTGCGGGCAGGCCAACCTGCAGGCGACCGGCGGCAACGGCTTCTACTACTGCTTCGCCATCGACTAGGCGCGACCCTGCCGGTCGCGGCCCGACCTGCGGGTTGGGGTGGAGTTTCGCTGGCGCGAAACTCCTGCGATGCGGGATTCGAGGACGTGGGCTCGCCGTCCCGGCAATTCCGGGGCGGCGGGCCCTTTTCGCGTACCGTCCTGTGTGCGGAGGAGCAGACCTGGCTCGCGCACCCGGCAAGTCCGGGGCGGCGGGCCCTCTTCGTGTGCGGACGAGGGTCCCCTCGCCACGCCGATATAATCAGAAGGCACCTGCATGATGCAGCTTTCTACGTCCTCCCGCTCCCGGCACGGGACGTTCGTTCCGGCCGCCGCACTGATCGCCGGTGCGGCCGTCCTCGGCATGGCCGCGGCGGTCTCGCTCGAACCCATCGTTCCGGAAGCCGCGGTGGAGAATCGCCCCATCGCGGTCACCGAGGACCGCTACGTCTCGTCCGAGACCTGCCGGGCCTGCCACCCCTCGCAGTACCAGACGTGGCATGGATCGTTCCACCGGACGATGACGCAGGTCGCCACCCCCGAATCCGTGCGCGCCGACTTCGACGGCGTCGCGGTGGACGCGGGACCCGGCCGCCCCATGCGGCTCGAGCGCCGCGGCGACGAGTTCTGGGCCGAGTTCGACGACCCCGGCTGGGAGGGCGACCCGCGCGACCGACCGCGCATCACCCGGCAGGTGGTGATGATCACCGGCTCGCACCACCAGAACATCTACTGGTACTCGACCGGGCACGAGCGGGCGCTCAACGTCCTGCCCGCCGTCTACCTGCTCGACGACGAGCGCTGGACTCCCCGCAACGCGGTGGTCCTGGCGCCGCCCGGACAGGGCGTGGCGATGCTCGACGGGCACTGGAACGCCGTCTGCATCGACTGCCACACGACGCACGGCAAGACCCGCTTCGATACCCCGTTCCGCTCCGAGCCGATCCGCAATCAGTCGGTCGACACCACCGTCGCCGAGCTCGGCATCGCCTGCGAAGCGTGTCACGGACCGGCCGCCGCGCACGTCGCCGCCAACCGGAACCCGTTGCGCCGCTACGCGCTCCACGCCGGCGGCGCGTCCGATCCGACCATCGTCGAACCGACGCGCCTCGACCCGCGGCGCTCGTCGCAGGTCTGCGGCCAGTGCCACAGCATCTGGGAGTTTCCCGACCCGACGGCCGAGCGCGCGGCCAGCGCCGCCGGCCTGCCGTTCCGGCCCGGCGACGAGCTGCGGGAGACCCGCTTCGTCGCCCAGCCGCGGGTGAACGGCCGTTCACCGGCCATGCGGAACCTGATCGCCGCGGACCCCGACTTCGTGCGCGGATCGTTCTGGGCCGACGGACTCGTCCGCGTCTCGGGCCGGGAGTACAACGGCCTCATCGACTCGCCCTGCTTCACCGATGCCGCCGCGCCGGAACGCACGCTCTCCTGCTTCTCGTGCCACACCATGCACAAGACGCCGGAGGACCCGCGGACGATCGCCGAGTGGGCGGACACCCACCAGGTCTCCGCCGGCATGGGCGGCGACGCGGCGTGCACGCAGTGCCACGACGGGATCGCCGCGGACGTGGCCGCCCATACGCACCACGCGCCGGAATCGGCCGGCAGCCGCTGCTACAACTGTCACATGCCGTACACCTCGTACGGCCTGCTGCGCGCCATCCGGAGCCACACGGTCACCAGCCCGACGGTGCGCGAGAGCGTCGAGATCGGCAGGCCGAACGCCTGCAACCTGTGCCACCTGGATCGCACCCTCGCGTGGTCGGCCGACCAACTGCGCGACTGGTACGGTCAGTCGCCCCCCGACCTTCGTGGCGAGGAACGTTCGGTGGCCGCGTCCGTCCTCTGGCTGCTCGCCGGCGATGCCGGCCAGCGCGCCCTCACCGCCTGGAGCTACGGCCGGGAGCCGGCGCAGGAAGCCTCGGGGACGAGCTGGATGGTGCCCTACCTCGGCGAGCTTCTCGGAGACCCCTACGACGCGGTCCGCTTCATCGCCGCCCGGTCGCTGCGCACGATTTCCGGCTTCGAGACGCTGCAGTACGATTTCACCGGCAGTCGGGACGCACGGATCGAGGCGGCCGTCGGCGCACTCCGGGCGTGGCGCAACAGCCCGCGCGCACGGACGCGACGCGATCCCGAGCTGCTCTTCGGCGTCGACGGCACGCTCGACACCGCGGCGATGCGGCGCCTCTTCGACCGGCGCGACACGCGGCCGCTCTTCCTGCGGGAGTAGCGGTCCGTGGCCCCCAGCCCTTCCCCGCCGCGACCCGACTACGTCCGCCGCCACCTGCGCTTCGGCTGGTGGTCGCTCTTCGTCTTCCTGCTGCTCGGGGCGACGCTCGAGACCCTGCACGGCTTCAAGGCCGGCTTCTACCTGGACGTGTCCAACGAGACGCGCCGGCTGATGTGGACGCTCGCCCACGCCCACGGCGCGCTGCTCGGAATCGTGAACGTCGCGGCGGGCGTGACGCTGCGTACCCTGCCGGAGCTGCCGGGTGACCCACGCATCCCCCTGATTTCTGCGACACTCCGCGCGGCAACCGTGCTGCTGCCGGCCGGGTTCTTCGCGGGCGGCGCCACGTTCTACAGCGGCGATCCCGGCGTCGGCATCGCCCTCGTGCCGGTCGGCGCGGCCTGCCTGGCGATCGCCGTGTTTCTGCTGGCGCGCGCCGTCTCTACCCCGTCCGGCCCGCCGGCGGCAACGGAAAGGCGCCGGCGGAACGGCTGATCGCTCTCCGCGCCGTTCTGGATGGGCGTGGAGTCGTGGCGAGGCGACAGAAAGCGCCGCCGGAACGGCTGATCGCTCTCCGCGCCTCGCATACGTGGATGAACGTGCTATGCTCCGGTAGGTGGTACACGGCTTATGGAGCAAACGACGAAACCAGTTCACCGGCGCACCCCGTCGCGGCTGACCGACCGGCGCCCCGGCGCCCGGCCCGCCGGCGCCTCGCCATCGGCGACGGCGACAACCCCCGAGTTTCCCGGCTGCCGTCCGATTCACGTTTCCCGGAGCGCGATAGCGGACTACGAGGGGCGCCTGGAGTACTGGGAGGCGGATACCGAGACCGCGTGGGTGGTCCGCGCACCGGTCAGCGTCTGGCACGAGCTTCCCGGACAACGCCTGGCGCGACTCGTCGAGCGGATCGCGGCCGTTCGGGGAGCCGCCATCGAGACGGTCGGCAACGCGGACCTTCTGCTTCGCAATCCGGCCGGCGAACGCCAGCGCATCCTCCAGGCCGACCAGGTGGTGTATCTGCGCCAGCAGGCGGTCCGCCGGATCGGGCCCGCCATCGAAATGGGTCGGGACGAACTGCCGGACGTGATCCTGGAGGTCGATCTGACAACCGACGTCCGCCGCGGCAAGCTGGCGCTGTACGAGTCGTGGGGGTTCCCGGAGGTATGGGTCGACGTTCCGGATCGCCGTACGCCGAGCAGCCCGGCCTCGCGCAAGCCCGGATTGACGATTCACCTGCTGGGGCCAGATGGGTACGGCTCGGCGGCGACCAGCCGGGCGTTCTCCGGCTGGTCGGCGGCGGAGATCCATCGAGCCCTGAACGAGGACGCGCTGTCCGGCGAGACCGTGGACGTTCTCCGGCGCGTGGGCCGTACTCTGGGCCGGCGGTCGGGCACCGGACCGGACGACGATCCGTTCCTCGCCGCCGAGCGGCGCGAGAGTCGTGTGGCAGGCCGGGCGGAAGGCGCGTGGGATGGCGCACGCCAGGCCGTCCTCGAGGTCCTCGACGTGCGGGACGTCCGCCGGTCGGCGACGTTCGCCGCGCGGCTGGATGCGTTCACCGGGCTGCCGGTCGCGGCCCTCATCCGCGCCGCCGTCGAGTGCCGGAACGAGGAAGACTTCCTGCAACGCCTCGACGCGCTCGCTCACCGCTGAGCCCGAGCGGGTTCATCGCACCGTCGGATGCCGGAGAACAACGGCCCGTACACGACGAAGGGAGCCCCCACGTGAGGCTCCCTCGCCGGTATCCGCGCCGACGGTATCGCCCGCCGGCCGCCGCGGCAGTGGGGCTTCCTACCGCACGGTAACCGTCAGGTCGGCGGGCGTCAGGAACATCGCGTCGGACGCCCAGGCCCGCAGCGTGTAGGTGCCGGGCGAGTCGAACGTGACGGTCGTCTCGAAGGTCGCCGAGGTCCAGCCGTCGCCGTCGATGTGCGTCGCCGGATTGCCAGACGAGGTCGGCGCGGTCAACACGCCGTCGACCTCCCGCTCGAGCTCCCGCTCCTCGACGGAGCGCTGGAAGCCGTCCGGCTCGAAGTCGCCGTCCTCCGGACCGCGGTAGACGATCCAGTGCAGCGACAGGCCGTTGCGCGGCGGGCGCGGCTTCTCGTACCAGCGGATGTTGTCCGGAACGCGCGGCTGCCCATCCGGCGGGATCAGCGTGGGAAGACGCGTGCGCGGCGCACGCGGCGCCAGTTCCAACGGCAACTCGTCGTCGCGAATCACCGCGGTCAGCGTGAGCGCCTCACCGACGCCGACCCGCTCTGCGCTCGCCGACACCTCCACCTCCGGCGGCCGATTGGCGAACAACTGCTCCACCGGACGCCCGAATCCGGTGCGCGAGTTCGAGGTGATGGTGTTCTCGTCGATCTCCCATTCCGGTTGCAGCCAGCCGTAGGCCCGCTGCTCGCTGCCGTGCGCGGTCACGGACCAGATGACGCCGTCCTCGGGATTGGGGCCGGTATCGGCCGGCATCGGCATCGTGAACTGGTAGCGCTGCGTGCGCGGATAGAAGTGGGTCGGCTGCCCCCGATCCTCGTCGCCGGGCGAGAAGAAGTTGTCCGGACCGACCGGAACGTTCGGCTGCTCCCGGTAGTTGCGGTTCAGATACCCGAAGTGGAACAGGTAGCCGCCGTCGTCGCGGCGCGTCCAGCCCTCGAAGATCGGCTGGATGTCCTGGCCGCCGTCGAACCGCTGCTGCGGCTGCGAGGCGATCGGCACGTCGCGTGGATTCACCTGCGCGTGGGTCACGCCCACCGCGCCGACGGCCAGAACCGCCACGACCGCGGCGCAGATCCAACGGAAATACGTCTTCATGATGCCCTCTGTCGTATCGAAAAAGAAAAGCACTCTGCGGAGGACGCCCCCGCAGAGTGCTCGGTCCAAACCCTGACTCCGTCACCGTAACGCTAGTCGTTGTTGTTGGCGCGGGCGTCCAGCTCCTCCTGGTACTCCTCTTCGGTGAGGTCGTACCAACTGATCCAGCCGAACGCCATCTCGTCGATCGTGCGGCTGCCGCCGCCGGTCCAGTTCAGCGCGTCCACGTTGCCCCGGTGCGACTCGGTGTTGTCGTGGTAGCTGATGACGTGCAACTTCGTGCCGGCCGGGTAGACCGGCTGGGCGTCGTCCTCGTAGTTGTAGACGATGTGCCAGTTGAAGTCGAAGTTGACGCAGCTAACCATCTCGGTCGTCGAATTCGGGTAGATGAGCTCCAGGCACTGCCGCTTGCCGAGGAAGTGCATGTGCGGCTGGAAGCCGGTCAGCTTGCCCGGCAGATACATCGTCGCGTAGCCGTCGTGCCGTGTGACCTGCCCGGCCGGAATGTCGAGCTCGCCGGCCTGCCCGAGCTGCCGCGAGTACAGAATCTTGTCGGGAACCTCGCCCTCCGGATAGAGGACCAGGCCGAGATCCGTCCGGTCCACCACTTCCTCGCCGATCGAGTGATAGTGGAAGCTGAAGCGGACGCGCGAGCCGCCCTCGAAGATCTTTCCGGTTCCGTCCGGGTACTTGTCGGCGTTCTTGCCGACCGCGTACTCGTTCAGGAAGAAGTCGTTCGAGCTGTCGTTGAGCGGCGCATCCGGATCCGTGACCGCGTAGGTCAGCGCGTGGTGCACGACGCGCAGATCGCCCGCCCTGGTCTGGATGGCCTGGATGTAGCGGTCGCTCGGGATGCCGGAGTCGACGATGTAGTCGCCCCACCAGTCGCCCGCCTCGGCCGGCACGGTGTGCGGCGGCGAGGTCACGATGACGTCCGGCTCGATCTCCCAGGCGCCGAAGTCGGGCAACTCGACCTGCGGCGGCGCATCGGCCGGGTTGCCGCGCGGCGCGCCGGCGTCGGCCCAGGCGGCCACGAGGTCGATCTCGGCCTGCGACAGGGAGCGGTCCTGCTTGAACTCCTGGATGCCGACGTTCGGATCGACGTGCCAGGGCGGCATCTCGCGGGCGACGACCTTGTTCCTGATCGAGCGGGCCCAGGGCCGCGTCTCCTGGTAGTTCATCAGCGACATCGGCGCCATGTTGTTCGGCCGATGGCAGACCTGACACGAGCGCTGCAGGATCGGCTCGATATCCTTGTGGAAGGTCACGTCGTCGGTCTGCGCGGCGGCGACGCCGGGCAGCAGCACCACAAGAGCGGCCGCGGTAGCGACCAGCGCCAATGTGGCTTTCTTCATCTGAGCACCTCCAGGAGCGGCACGCACAAAACCGCCCGACAGATTTCGTGTCGATAGTCTATCGCCATCGCAGGGCGGGATCAACCGCTCACCGGTCCTCGAGGTACCGCCAGACCAGGTGGGCCATCGCCCGCACGCCGACCGGCAGCGCGGCGTCGTCGGCGCGGAACGTCGGGGAGTGGTGGCCGCCCGACGTCGTGCCGGGCTTCTGCGTCCCCAGGAAGTAGAAGAATCCCGGCACCTCGTTGGCGAAATAGGAGAAGTCCTCGCCCGCCATCCACGGATCGGCCAGCGACACGCGGTCGGCGCCGACGACGCCGCCGAGCGTCCGCGCCGCCCAGGCGGTCAGCTCCCGGTCGTTGAGCACCACCGGGGTGATGCGGTCGTACTCGAGCTCGAAGGTGCCGCCCGCGGCCCGTGCGATGCCGTCCACGATCTCCCGCATGCGCCGCTCGACCGTGTCCTGCACCTCCGGATCGTAGGTGCGCACCGTCCCTTCCAGGTGCACCTCGCCGGGGATGATGTTGAACCGGGTCCCGCCACGCACGATGCCGACGGTGACGACGCTCGGAGCCAGGGGCGACAGGTTGCGCGAGCGGATCGTCTGCAGCGCGGTGATCGTCTGCGCCGCCATCACCACCGGGTCGACGCTCAGGTGCGGCGCGGCGCCGTGCGCCTGCTCCCCGCGCAGGGTGATGCGGAAGTGGTCGACCGCGGCCAGCGCGCCGCCCGGCGTGTATTCGATGCCGCCGACGTCGAGGCCGGCTCGGGCGTGCAGGCCGAACACCGCTTCCGGCTGCAGCTCTTCGAAGACACCCTCGTCGAGCATCAGCGCGGCGCCGCCCTCCTCGCCCGGCGGCGGCCCTTCCTCGGCCGGCTGGAAGAGAAAGACGACCGTGCCGGGCAGCTCCGCCTGCAGCGCCTTGAACACCGACGCCACGCCGAGCTGCACGGCCACGTGCACGTCGTGCCCGCAGGCGTGCATGACGCCGACCTCCTGGCCGAGGTAGGTCGTTCGGACCGTGGACGCGAACGGCAGGTCGGTGTCCTCGGTGACCGGCAGCGCGTCCATGTCGGCGCGCACCGCCACCACCGGCCCGGGGCGCCCGCCCTGCAGCACCGCCACGACACCGGTGTGCGCGACGCCGGTCCGGACGTCGTCGAACCCGAGGCCGCGCAGATGATCCGCCACGAGCCGCGCGGTCTCGAACTCCCGGTTGCCGAGCTCCGGGTACTCGTGGATCCGGTGGCGCAGCTCGGTGATGCGCGCGATCACGCGTTCCACCTCGGCATCGATGCGCGCCGACTGCGCGGCGGCCGGCGCGACGCCCGCGCCCAGGGCCACGAAGGCGATGAGGATTCGTTGCAGCATGCCTTCATTGTACCGGCAGCACCCGCGCCGACGCGCGTGCCGGCGCCCCCCGCGCGGGCACGGAACCGCCTCTCGTGTCCGTATAATTGGGTGCAGGAGTGTCTGCATGAGCCGTGGCAAGAGCGCCGTCCGGACCGTGCGCCGCGTTGCGCGTCGATGCGCCGCGACGGCGTTCCTCGCCGGCATCGCGGCCTGCGCCGCCTGTGCCGGCGATTCGCCCGCCCCGCCGCCGGCGGCGGAGCCGGCCGCCGAGGCTGTGCCCGAGCCGGCCGGCGAGGGCCTGCAGGTCACCGGCACGGCGCCGACGTCGCTCGACGGCTCGCTCACCGTCGTCGTCCTCGAGCCGCTGTCGGGAAGCCCGTTCGAGGTGCCCGAAGAACCGGTGCAGATGGACCAGCTCGGCATGGAGTTCCTGCCGCCGGTTCTGCTCGCCAGCGTCGGCCAGCCGGTGCACTTCCACAACAGCGAGGACGTGCTGCACAACGTCCGCGTCTACGACATCGACACGCTGGAAACCGCCTTCAACATCTCGACGCCGATCGGCGGCACGTACGAGCACCGCTTCGACACCGCGGGCACCTACCGCGTCGCCTGCGACATCCATCCCGCCATGGGGGCCAGCGTCGTGGTGACCGCATCGCCGCACGCCGCGGTGGCGGCCCGCGACGGCAGCTTCGCGCTCGAGGACGTCGCCGCCGGGTCGTACACGGCCGTCGTGCAGGCCGGCGCCGAGCGCAGCCGCCACGCGGTCACGATTGCGCCGGGCGCCACGGAGCTCGCCCTCGGCGGAAGCTGACGGCCGGGCCGTCGTCCCGAACCCCTGAGCCTCGCGGGAGAACCGATGAAGACGGTGCAGCAAATCGCGGACCGGGTGGGCGGCCGGGTGCACGGCGACGGCACGCTGGAGATCCGGACCATCGGCAGCCTGGATCGAGCTGCCCAGGGGGCGCTGGCATATGCCGAGGGGAAGCACCTCGCCAAGGTGGATGCCACCGCGGCGACGTGCGTCCTCATACCGGACGTCGAGATCCCCGACCGCACGGTGATCGTCGTCGACAGGCCCCGCGTCGCGTTCGCGCGCGCCGCGCAGTGGCTGTTGCCGCCGCGGCTCCCGGCTCCCGGCGTGCACGAGACGGCGCTGGTGGCGCCCGACGCGACCCTCGGTCCGGACGTCTCGGTCGGCGCCTGGACGCTCGTCGAAGCGGGTGCGGCGGTCGGCGCGGGCACCGTGATCTACCCTGGCGGCTACATCGGCGCCGGCAGCTCGATCGGCGCCAACTGCATCCTGTACCCGCGCGTGACGCTGTACCCGGGGAACTCGATCGGAGACCGCGTCATCCTGCATGCTGGGGTCGTCATCGGCTCCGACGGGTTCGGCTTCGTCTTCGACGGCGAGCGGCAGATCAAGGTGCCCCAGGTGGGCGGCGCGCAGATCGGCGACGACGTCGAGATCGGCGCCAACGCCTGCATCGACCGGGGCGCCCTCGACGAGACGATCGTCGCCGCCGGCGTGAAGATCGACAATCTCTGCCACCTCGGTCACAACGTGCGGATCGGCGACCATGCGGTCATCTCGGCCCAGACCGGCATCGCCGGCAGCTCCACCGTCGGGCGCGAGGCGATCATCGGCGGGCAGGTGGGCATCGCCGACTACTGCCGCATCGACGACCACGGCATCGTCGGCGCGCAGTGCGGCATCCCGTCGCGCAAGCGCGTCCCGGCCGGCCAGCCCTTCTGGGGGACCCCGGCGCGACCGCTCAAGGACATCAAGAAGCAACAGGGCTACCTGCACCGCCTCCCCCGCATGGCGGCCGAGGTCGCGAGCCTGCGCGCCGAGCTCGACGCCCTCAAGGCGAAGCTCGACGAGTGACGCTGCGCTCCAGGACCTGCCGCGCCGCGGCGGCGACCTCCTCCACCGTGACGGCGGCGAGACAGGGCGGACGTCCGTCCGGCGACGGCGGCGAGGGACACTCGTCGAAGAAGCGCTCGCGGCACGGCGAGCAGTCGAATCCGGCGGAGACCGCGACGTGCGGTTCCCCGGCGCCGGCGCGCGGCGCGGTGCGGGCCGGCGACGAGGGCCCGTGGATGGTGACGGTCGGAATCCCGGCGGACGCCGCGAGGTGCGCCGGCCCGCTGTCGTTTCCGACGTAGAGGGCGCAGCGCTCGAGCAGCGCCGCCAACTCGGGCAGGGTCGCGTCGCGAACCAGCGCCACCCCGTGGACCGCGGCCCAGCCCGGAGGCGCCTCGAAGGGTGGACGATCGTGCACGACGACCCGCCGGCCGGCGGCGGCAAGCCGCTCCGCCAGTGCCCGGAACCGGACCGCCGACCACGCGCGCGGCGTCTTGGCGGCGGCGGGATTGACGAACAGCGGCCGCGAGTCGTCCCCCCATCCCATGGCGGCGAACAACCTTGCCGCGCAAACGCGGTCGGCGGCGATCAGCGACAGCCGCGGCGCCCCGGCCGGCGGATCGCCGGCGTCGAGAACCCGCGCCAGGTCGAGGTACTCGTCCGCGCGGTGCACGCCGGGCCGCGGCGCCACGGGGTCGGTCAGCAGCAGGCCGCGACGATCGGTGTCGTGACCGATCCGCCGCCGTGCCCCGGCCAGCCATGCGCTGAGCGCAGCCTCGAACGACGGCGCCAGAACGACCGCCGTGTCCACCCGCAGCGAGCGCAGCGCGCGGGCGGCGGCCCGGACCGCCGACACGCGCGCCAGGCCGGATCCGCCCGGCGCCGCGACGATCCGATCGAAGACTCCGAGGCGTTCGGCGAGCGCCGCGTGCCGCCCGTGCGCCACCCCGACGAGCCGCACGTGCGGCCAGCGCGCGCGGAGCGCGCAGACCGCCGGGTGCGCCATCAGGATGTCGCCCACCCAGTTCGGAAGCCGGACGAGCAGGTTCCCGGGATCCACGGCCTATATTCTCTCCGCATGCCGACCGCACCCGTACTGGCTCTGACCGGGGTGTCGCTCGTCCGCGACGCGCGCACCATTCTCGACCGCATCGACTGGCGGGTGGCGCCGGGCGACCGCTGGATCGTCCTCGGACCGAACGGCTCCGGCAAGACGTCGCTCTGCCGCCTGGCCGGGCTCTACCTGCACCCGTCGAAGGGCGACGTCGACGTGCTCGGCGAGCGCCTCGGACGCACCGACGTGCGGGAGCTGCGCACGAAACTGGGCATGACGAGCCAAGCCCTCGCCGACATGCTCCGCCCGGGACTGCAGGCGGTCGACCTCGTGATGACCGGCCGCAACGCCGCCCTGGCCCCGTACTGGCACCGGTACGACGACGCGGACCGCGAGCGGGCCGCGGGGCTGCTGGCGCGGTTCGGCTGCGCCCGGCTCGCGACGGCGCGCTATGCCACCCTCTCGGCCGGCGAGCGCCAACGGGTGCTGCTGGCGCGCGCCCTCATGAGCGACCCGCCGCTGCTGCTGCTCGACGAGCCGGCTGCGGGTCTCGACCTCGCCGGCCGGGAGCAGCTCGTGGCCATGCTGGCGGACGTGGCGGCCGACCCCGCCACCGCGGCCATCGTGCTCGTAACCCACCACGTCGACGAGATTCCGCCCGGCTTCACGCACGTGCTGATGCTGGCCGACGGACGGGTCGCGGCCCAGGGGCCGATTGCCGACACGCTGACGGCGGCGAACCTCTCCCGCTGCTTCGGTCTGCGGCTGGCCCTGGCGCGGCAGGGCGGACGCTGGATGGCCTGGGGTGAATGAAGTCCCGGCCGGGATCAGGCCAGGATCGGCGCGTTCTCGCGGAACTCCCGGACGAGCGCCTTCATCACCGCCGCGTAGTCGCCGGTCTCGTCGTAGATGCGCCGCTGCCGCCGGTAGCTCAGGCCGGTCCCGAGCATGGCGCCGACGCCCTGCAGCTCGGCGTCGCCGCCGAGACGCTTCGCCACCGGCGTCACCTCTTCCACGAGTCCGACCAGGCTCTCGTCCAGGCGCTCCAGGTTGCCGTCCTCGTCGACGATGATCTCCGCCTCGGTGGACCAGCGCGCCGCCCGCCACTTGTTCTCGCGGACGATCCAGTGCCGGTGGAGCGGCATGTACATCCCCTCGTCGTACTTCTCTCCCAGCCAGACCACCAGCGCCTGGATCAGCGCGGTGACGGCCATCACCTCGTCCAGCGTCGGCAGGCCGTCGCAGATGCGCACCTCGATGGTGCCGAAGGTGGGATGCGGGCGAACGTCCCACCAGATCTCCCGAATCGACTCGATCGCCTTGGCGCTGACCAGGGTGATCATCAGCCGCTGGAACTCGGCCCAGTTGAGCAGACGGTAGGGCAGGCCGGCGGTCGGCAGGCTCTCGAATATCTTGCTCCGGCAGGACGCCAGTCCGGTGTCGGCGCCGTTGAAGAAGGGCGAGCTGGCGGAGAGCGCCAGCAGGTGCGGCAGATAGGTGGTCAACCCGTTACTGACCGCGATCGCCTTCTCGCCGCTCTCGATGCCTACATGGACATGAACGCCGAAGATCATGAGGCGGCGCGCCGGCCACTGGCACTGATCGACCAGCCGCCGATAACGCTCCGAGTCGGTGATCCGCTGCTCCGCCCACCTCGAGAAGGGGTGCGTGCCGACGCATGCCACCTGGTAGCCGAGCTCGTCGGTGACGTCCAGGAGCTGGGAGATACGCTCCTGCAGGTCCCGGCGCACGGCGGCGACATCCTCGCAGACGTCCGTGTTCAGCTCGATGGTCGACTCGATGAGCTCCGCCTTGACGTGCGCGACGTCGGCGGTCTTCTGCAGAATCGCCGGCGCGCCGGCGACCAGGTTCATGGTCTCGGGATCGAGGAGCTGCAGCTCGAGCTCCACCCCGACCGTCGGACGCGGCGATCCACGGAACGCAATCCTCATCAATGCCCCTTCCCGAACGCTCTTGCCGGCGCGCAAGCCAACTGATTATATGGGGGTCGTGCCGCCGCGCCGCTCGCCCTTCTGGCGTTACACCGCGCTGCAGGTGCCGGGCTGGGTGCTGGCCCTGGCCCTCGGCTGGTGGATCCACACGTCGTTCGACGCACCGGGATGGGTGGCGCCCGCGATCCCGCTGGTCTGGGTCGTCAAGGACATGGCGCTCTACCCGCTGCTGCGCAGCGCCTACGACGTGAACGAGGCGCCCCCGGTGGAACGCCTCGTCGGGCGCCGCGGGGTGGCCATCGAGCCGCTGGCCCCGTCCGGTTACGTGCGCATCGGCGGCGAGCTCTGGCGGGCGCGGGCGGGGGACGCGGCGCCCATCCGCACGGGGCTGGCGGTGGAAGTCGTCGGCGCCGAGGGGCTCGTCCTGTCTGTTCGGCACGCCGGCGCGGAAACGAGCGCCGACGGGCAGGCCGACTCCGCTCGCCACCCGTCCGGTTGAGAACGGCCGGACGGAGGCGCCGGACGCCGGCCGGCTCTCACGCGCCGGCGCCTGCCGCCCCCGCATCCCGGACGGGCACGCCGCCCGCCTGCGCGCGCTGCCAGTCGACGGTGCGCCGGAGCCCCTCCTCGACCGCCACGGCCGGCGCGAGGCCCAGGAGCTCGCGGGCCAGCGACACGTCCGCCTGCGAGTGCCGGACGTCGCCGGGTCGCGAGTCGGCGCGGCGCGGCTCGACGAAGCTCCCGGTGGCCCGCTGCAACGCCGCGCACAGCGCGTTGACCGACAGTCGGCCGCCGCGGGCGACGTTGACGGCCCGTCCCGAGATCCCCGGCGCGGCGCAGGCCTGCAGGACGCCGCGGGCGATGTCGGTGACGTAGGTGAAATCACGCGTCTGCTCGCCGTCCCCGTAGATCGTCGGTGCGCGTCCCTCGAGCAGCGCCGCCGTGAACAGCGAGATGACGCCCGAGTAGGGCGACAGCGGCGATTGCCGCGGTCCGAACACGTTGAAGAACCGCAGCGCGACCGTCTCCAGCCCGTACAGCCGGCTGAACAGCGCCGCGTACTGCTCGCCGATCAGCTTGTGCAACGCGTACGGCGACAGGGGCGCGGGGCGCAGCCCCTCGTGCTTCGGCAGGGTCTCCGACTCGCCGTAGACGGACGACGAGCTGGCCAGCACCACCCGCCGCACGCCGGCCTCGCGGGCGGCGAGCAGCAGCTCGTGCGTCGCCTCGACGTTGGCGCGGTGGGCACGGCGCGGCTCCCGCACGGATCGCGGCACGGAAGGGATCGCCGCCAGGTGGATGGCGCAGTCGACCCCGGCCACCGCCGCCTCGGCTACCTGCCGCTCGGCGAGGTCGGCCTCGACCAGCTCGATCTCCGGATGCGCCGCCAGATTGTCGCGGCAGCCGGTCGACAGGTCGTCCACCACGCGGACCGCGTCGCCGCGCGCGGCGAGCGCGTCCACGACGTGGGACCCGATGAACCCGGCGCCGCCGGTGACGAGATAACGCGTCATGCCTGGAGGCTCGCGGCAAGCCCCGGACCGCCCGACGCCGCTCGGTGGATACGCCGCCAAGGATTCCGCCGCAGCCGGCGCGTAAGCCGAATTCTGTACCGCGTTCGGTCACGCCATGAGCGCGTCGTCACGCGGCGGCGACCATTCCTCTGGCCCCGCCGTCGCCGGCGGGATCGAGCAACCTACCCGGAGGCCTCGGACGGGCCGCCCTGTAGCGCCTCCCTATTTGGTCTTGCTCCGTGCGGGGTTTAGCCTGCCATCCCCCTTGCGGGGGACGCGGTGCGCTCTTACCGCACCTTTTCACCCTTACCGCGCGCCGAGCGAGCGTGCGCGGCGCGCGGCGGTATGTTTTCTGTGCCACTTTCCTTCAGGTCGCCCTGACCGGGCGTTACCCGGCGCACTGCCCTGCGGAGTTCGGACTTTCCTCCCCGTCCGATCGCGGCCGAGGCCGCGCCGGACGCAGCGGCCGCCCGGCCGACTGCGGCGGAATGTCAAAGAACGCTGTCGTCAGCCGTCGCTCTCCTGGCTGATGCGGTACTGCTCCAGCTTCTTGTAGAGATTACTACGGGGCGTGTCGATCTCCTCGGCCGTGCGGGAGATGTTCCAGTCGAGCTCCCGCAGTCGGGCGACGAGGAAGCTGCGCTCGCTGACCTCCTTGAACTCGCGCAGGGTGCGCGCCCCCGCCGCCGAGCCGGCCGCGGCGGGCCGCTCGTCGAGCCGCAGCACCGAACGCACGTCGCCGAGCGTGATCGACTGCCCCGAAACCATCACCAGCAGGCGCTCGACCGAGTTGCGCAGCTCGCGGACGTTTCCCCGCCAGTGGTGCCGCGCGAGCGCGCCGACCGCCTCCTCGCTGAACGGCTTCGGCCGAAAGTTGTTCTCCCGCGCGAACATCGTCGCGAAGTGCCGTACGAGCAGGGGAATGTCCTCCGCCCGCTCGCGCAGCGGCGGCACCTGAATCGGCAGCACGCTCAGGCGAAAGTACAGGTCCTCCCGGAACTCGCCCGCGTCGATGGCCTGCTCCAGGTTCCGGTGGGTCGCGGCCAGGACGCGGACGTCCACGCGAATGGTGCGGGCCGACCCCAGCCGCTCCACCTCGCCCTCCTGGAGGACCCGCAGCACCTTGGCCTGCGTCTTCAGCGACATGTCGCCGATCTCGTCCAGGAAGATGGTGCCACGGTCCGCCTGCTCGAACTTCCCCACCTGCTTCTCGGTGGCGCCGGTGAACGACCCGCGCTCGTGACCGAACAGCTCCGACTCGATCAGGTCGTCGGGGATCGCGGCGCAGTTGACCTGCACGAACCGCTCGCGGACCCGCGGCCCGTTGCGATGAATGGCGCGCGCGACCAGCTCCTTGCCGACGCCGCTCTCGCCCTGAATCAGCACCGCGCTCCGTACGGGCGCGGCACGCCGGATCTCCTCGGTCATCGCGTGCAGCGCGCGGCTGTCCCCCACCATCTCGTGGCGCGCCTCGGCGGCCCGCCGCCAGCTCCGGTTCTCCGTGCGGAGCCGGCGCTGGTTCAGGGCGTTGCGGATCGTGACGGTCACGCGGTCGGTCGACAGCGGCTTCTCGAGGAAGTCGAACGCCCCGAGCCGGGTCGCCTCCACCGCCGTGCTCACCGTCCCGTGCCCGGAGATGATGACCACCGGCAGCAGCTCGTCCAGCGCCCGGATCTTGCGCAGCACCTCGATGCCGTCCATCCCCGGCATCTTGACGTCGAGGAACACCAGATCCGGATCGTCGCGCTCGACGCACGCCAGCCCCGCCTGCCCGCTGGGGGCGAGCAGGCACTCGTAGCCGTCGTACTCCAGGATCATCTTCAGCGAGTCGCGGATGGCGATCTCGTCGTCGATGACCACGATGCGGTGCTTCATGGCGGCCCTGCGTCCAATCCCGCCGCGCGCGCGACGATCCGGCGGCGGTCGATTGTCCGCCGGGCGCGGCGGCGCAGGCAAGGCGAGCGGTGTGGCGGTCGGCGCGAACGCGGGCGCGCCGCTTCACTCGCGAGGCGGATCGGCGGTCGCCGCCGCCGCAGCCGGATCGGTTGAAGGCTCCGGTTGCGGATCGGGATCCACCGCCGGCGCGACGGCGTCCGGCTCGGCTTCGTCAGGCGCCGCCACCGACTCCGTGTCCGCCTCCTCAGCCGCCGGCGCGACCCCGGGGAGGCGAGCCGCGATGCCGTTCAACTCGCCGCGCAGAACGGCGATCTGGTCCTCGAGTGCGTCGCGCACGTCGTCGACGCGGGTGTTCGCGCCGGCGATCTCCGCCATGACATCGGTGCGCAGCTCCTCGATCCGCTCGTTCACGTCGTCGATGCGCGTGCTCAGGCTGCCGCTGACGCTGGCGATCTGCGCCGAGAGCAGTCCGGTCGCCAGCAGGACGACCGGCACGAGGGTTCCGATGATCCACTTCGCGTCGCCGCCCATCGCGATGATCTCGATGTCCGACGTGTCGTGGACGGCCGAGCCGGTCTGCGGCGCCTCGTAGGCGGGCGCACCGGTCTCCTGCGCCTCCTCGTGGACGGGCCCTCCTGCCTGCGGCGCCTCGTGGGCGGGCGCACTGGTCTCCTGCGCCTCCTGGATGACCACGCCGGCCGCCGCGGCCTCGTCGACGGGCGCGCCGGCCTGCGGCGCCTCGTGGATGGCCACGCCGGCCTCCGCGGCCTCGTCGACGGCCACGGCGTCCGCCGCCGCGGGCGCGGCCGACGCCGCGGCATGCCGCTCCAGGCAGCTCCGGAGCTCGTCGCCCGAGCGAATGACGTGCGTGCCGGGAAGGCGCGGGTCCACCTGATCCGGCGTGTAGCCGGTGGGCTCGCCCGTGCTGCCGTTGACGATCCACGAAGCCTCCGGCCGGCGGGCGCCGAGCAGACGGGAGACCGCCTGCGGCCGAACACCCAGAACCTCGCCAACGGCCCCGAACGTCGCCCGCACCGGCACGGCGTTTAGGTAATCCAGAATCGTCTCGATGGTCATGCGCGGCAGAGTAGCACACGCCCGGCCGGGTGACCGCAACAGATTGGTGTGTCGTGCCATCCTCCGAGGCGGCGGATGCGGGGCAGTCGTCGTCGCAGCTCCTGTTGGGGCAGCAGCTTCCTGTCCCCGTCTTCAAATTGACGCGGCGCGCCCGGCATCGAGCCCCGAATCGTACCCGGTAGCGGACCGTGGACGAACAGCAATGCGAGCCCCGCCCGCGAGGCGGGTGTCATACCGGGTGCGCAGTCCCGCTTCCGTCGCCCAAGGAGGGACAAGCGATGAACGGCAACACCCAAGACACCCACCGCCTCCGCACGGACGACATGCACGTGGTCTGCCCGCGTGCGGCCGGCGTGGACGTCCACAAGACGCGCATCACCGCCGCGCTACGGGTCTGCGAGGCGGGCGGTGGACCGGCGCGCGTAGTGACGCAGGAGTTCAGCGCGCTGCCGGATGGACTCCAGGCGATGACCGACTGGCTCCTTGACCACGACGTCACCGCGGCGGCGCTGGAGAGCACCGGCGTGTACTGGAAGGCCCCGTTCGAGGCCCTCGAAGACGCCGGCATCCGCGCCGACCTGCACCATGCCGAGCATGTCAGACAGATCCGCGGCAGAAAGACCGACGGCAGCGACAGCCTGTGGCTCGCTCGCGTGTGCCAGTTCGGTCTCGTCACGCCGAGCTTCGTCCCGCCGCGTCGCTTCCGCCAGTTACGGCAGTTGACCCGCTACCGCCGGACGCTCGTCGCCGAGCGCAGCCGCGCACGCAATCGGATCCACAAGATCCTCGACCACGACGGCCTCCGCCTCGGCGGCGTCCTGTCGGACATCTTCGGCATGAACGGGCGGCGCATACTCGACGGCCTCGCCGCCGGCCGCCCTGCGCGACGCATCCTGGCCGATGTCACCGGCCACATCCGGGGCAAGCTGGAATTGCTGACCAGGACCCTGGCCGCCACGCTCGACCCGGTCGCGCTGGTCACGCTGCAGATGCAACTGGAGGCGGTGGACAGAACCGAGGCCGCCATCGCCGCACTCGACGGGCGCATCCAGGCCGCCCTGGCGAACTACAGGCGTCCCTTGCTGCTGCTACAGACGATTCCGGGCATCGATCTTCGCAGCGCCACCGCGATCCTGGTCGAGATCGGACCGGACGTCGTAGCGTTCCGCAGCGCGCGCCATCTCGCCGCTTGGGCCGGAGTGGCCCCCGGCAACCATGTCAGCGCCGGCAAACGCCGCTCCGGGCGGGTACGTCCCGGGAACCGCACACTACGGGCCACGCTGGCCGAATGCGCCCACGGCGCTGCCCGCAGCACCAGCTCGCAGTTCCACCGCTACCACCAGGAGCTTGCGAAGCGCCTCGGCTACCAGCGAGCCATCCTCGCCACCGCTCACAAGCTGTTGCGTGTGATCCATGCCGTGCTGAGCAATGACCGGCCGTACTCCGACCCGCGCATCGACTACGAGCGTCTCGTGATCGAATCCGGTGCGCCCCGCTGGATCCGCATGCTCAAGCAGAACGACCTGATCGAGGAGGTGCGATCCATGCGCACCTGATTCAACGGGTATCCGGAATCAAGCTGCATCGTGCCGGGCCAAAGACGGGGCTGCCCGGCCCGCCGAGATGATCCGGGTCCTTCCGTTCGCTCTCCAATCGCCTGCGCGATCCTGCCGATCCGCGGTTACGCCCTTGGTGTGTCTGCATGGGGTGTCGTTTCATAGCAATGAGGCCGCGGGTATTCCCCGCGGAAGACGTTCCAGATCCTCACGAAACGGCCGCGGCGGGCGCTGCTTCAATGAGGCCGCGGGTATTCCCCGCGGAAGACGCGGCCGAGCGCCCGACGGCCGAGCTGGCGGTAGCGGCTTCAATGAGGCCGCGGGTATTCCCCGCGGAAGACTGGTGCGGCGCCGCCCGTGCGGACCCCACCGCCGGCGCTTCAATGAGGCCGCGGGTATTCCCCGCGGAAGACGCACAGAACGTCGAAGTCGACAACAACGAGCTGACGCTTCAATGAGGCCGCGGGTATTCCCCGCGGAAGACTCGGTCTTGCACAGGCCGCCGCCGTGCATCTGCAGGCTTCAATGAGGCCGCGGGTATTCCCCGCGGAAGACGCCTCGTCGAGAGCAACCCCGGCACCGTCACCAACGCTTCAATGAGGCCGCGGGTATTCCCCGCGGAAGACTTGTTCATGCGTAAACTCCCCTCGTCAGCAGCTGGGCTTCAATGAGGCCGCGGGTATTCCCCGCGGAAGACGCGGGCCTGGGTGCACGACATGGCATGGGAGGCGATGCTTCAATGAGGCCGCGGGTATTCCCCGCGGAAGACGTAGAGGCGGAGGATCTGATCGGCGCGCTCGACGTCGCTTCAATGAGGCCGCGGGTATTCCCCGCGGAAGACAGCGCCCTCGAAGACGCGCGGGCTTGGGTGGGGATGCTTCAATGAGGCCGCGGGTATTCCCCGCGGAAGACCCAACCGTCACCGTATCCATGTAACGGTCGCCAGTCGCTTCAATGAGGCCGCGGGTATTCCCCGCGGAAGACAAGATGAACGAACCGCGGCCCCGACTCCCGCAGCACGCTTTCAATGAGGCCGCGGGTATTCCCCGCGGAAGACGTCTTCGCTGACATCACAGACGATGGCGAAGCAGAGATGCTTCAATGAGGCCGCGGGTATTCCCCGCGGAAGACGCATCCTCGCGTTTCTGCTCGCACGACAGGCAGTCAGCTTCAATGAGGCCGCGGGTATTCCCCGCGGAAGACCGCCGCCTCCCACTGCTGCCAGGATTGGTCTCCCCAGCTTCAATGAGGCCGCGGGTATTCCCCGCGGAAGACTCAGGCTCCTCGACAGCGTCGCCGTCACCGTCACATCCGCTTCAATGAGGCCGCGGGTATTCCCCGCGGAAGACTGCCCTGTTGCCGGGCGTAAGTGCGCCCGGCAATGGCGCTTCAATGAGGCCGCGGGTATTCCCCGCGGAAGACGGCGAGGAGGATGCGGAGCCTGCTCTCATACCGTCGCTTCAATGAGGCCGCGGGTATTCCCCGCGGAAGACCTGCACTACCTGTCGCTGGTCCGGCAGCTCGTCGAGCTTCAATGAGGCCGCGGGTATTCCCCGCGGAAGACGTGGCTGGTTGACCGCACCGTCGTGCTGGTCGAGCTGCTTCAATGAGGCCGCGGGTATTCCCCGCGGAAGACCCTCGCTCGGGTCGTAGGCGGCGTCCATCTCGGCCCAGCTTCAATGAGGCCGCGGGTATTCCCCGCGGAAGACTTCATGGGCGCGCTGTCGTCGGGCATGTCGCCTACGCTCGCTTCAATGAGGCCGCGGGTATTCCCCGCGGAAGACCTTGTCCGCGGGCAGACCTCATACAACTGGTATGGGGCTTCAATGAGGCCGCGGGTATTCCCCGCGGAAGACCCGTGCAGACGTTCACGACGGAGCCGGAGCCTACCCCGCTTCAATGAGGCCGCGGGTATTCCCCGCGGAAGACACGCTGCCGCAACGCCTGCCGAACCGAGTAGCTTAAGGCTTCAATGAGGCCGCGGGTATTCCCCGCGGAAGACAAGTGGGGGCCGTCCGGAGCGCTCGGCCGAGTGCAGCTTCAATGAGGCCGCGGGTATTCCCCGCGGAAGACTCTCGATGTCATCCACCGAGACGGCACCGGTGATGTTGCTTCAATGAGGCCGCGGGTATTCCCCGCGGAAGACTCGTAACGCGCTTCAGCAGCTCCTGCGAGAGACGGGGCTTCAATGAGGCCGCGGGTATTCCCCGCGGAAGACCATCATCCAGCACGAGGATTTGACGCTCAATCATCCGCTTCAATGAGGCCGCGGGTATTCCCCGCGGAAGACTCGGAGCGGCATATGGGTGTAGTCAGCGCGGTTCTAGCTTCAATGAGGCCGCGGGTATTCCCCGCGGAAGACTTGCGTCAATCTCTGCCGGCGCGCCGGTTATCCAACGCTTCAATGAGGCCGCGGGTATTCCCCGCGGAAGACGTGACGATTGCGGGCGACGCCTACTCCGTGTGGATCTGCTTCAATGAGGCCGCGGGTATTCCCCGCGGAAGACCCGGCTCCGGCGTCGCCGCCGCAGGGTTGCCGTTGATGCTTCAATGAGGCCGCGGGTATTCCCCGCGGAAGACACCCATCGTAAGCTCGCGGATGGTGTCCTGCCCGTCGCTTCAATGAGGCCGCGGGTATTCCCCGCGGAAGACTCATCGACTCGGACTCTTGCGCACCACGACGGCCTGCTTCAATGAGGCCGCGGGTATTCCCCGCGGAAGACACTCACGCGCGATGCGAGACCGGCCGATGCCCGTCTCGCTTCAATGAGGCCGCGGGTATTCCCCGCGGAAGACTACATGTTCGCGCAAATTGCCCAACTTGGGCAATTTGCTTCAATGAGGCCGCGGGTATTCCCCGCGGAAGACGACGGCGAACATGGACCGCGTGTTCCCCGTGTTCAGCGCTTCAATGAGGCCGCGGGTATTCCCCGCGGAAGACACGCCTCCGGAGGGCGCAACGTACGAGTTGGTGGGTCCGCTTCAATGAGGCCGCGGGTATTCCCCGCGGAAGACGGCCAGCTTCTGGCGACCTTCCTGCTCGACCGCCAGCTTCAATGAGGCCGCGGGTATTCCCCGCGGAAGACGCCGCCCAGGCAGACGCAACACCCGGACGCCAGTTCGCTTCAATGAGGCCGCGGGTATTCCCCGCGGAAGACCACCGGATTGTCATCCAGCGCGAACGACGGCCGGTCGCTTCAATGAGGCCGCGGGTATTCCCCGCGGAAGACTCGTGGCCCTTGCCCGCCACCGTGACGCGATGATCGCTTCAATGAGGCCGCGGGTATTCCCCGCGGAAGACGAACACCCTGGAGCCGGCACGAACACGCACAGCCAGCTTCAATGAGGCCGCGGGTATTCCCCGCGGAAGACAGGCCGGCCAGATGCTGGACGTCAGCAGGCTCTTCGCTTCAATGAGGCCGCGGGTATTCCCCGCGGAAGACGTCGAGGAGCGGGAGAAGATCCGCGCCATCTCGACGCTTCAATGAGGCCGCGGGTATTCCCCGCGGAAGACGAGCGCCGCGCCGTCTCCAGGTTCCCGGTCGAGATGCTTCAATGAGGCCGCGGGTATTCCCCGCGGAAGACCCACATGGCGAGCATCGAGCCGCGCGAGTACCAGCGCTTCAATGAGGCCGCGGGTATTCCCCGCGGAAGACTCCTCGGGGCCTGGCGCACCCGCGAGCGCACCAGGCAGGCTTCAATGAGGCCGCGGGTACTCCCCGCGGAAGACCCAGATCGACTACCAGGAGATCGCGAAGTGGGGACCGCTTCAATGAGGCCGCGGGTATTCCCCGCGGAAGACCCTGAAGCGCCATGCGTCAAACAACCGGACTACACCGCTTCAATGAGGCCGCGGGTATTCCCCGCGGAAGACGGACCGCTCGCAACCCCTTCTGATGAAACGATGTTCACCCCCCCATCGCGAGAGGTCCGGCGGCCGTGGCGTACGAGCGCTGTCGACGACGACGTGGCTGATCACTGGGTGCATTGTAACTGTTCAGTTTTCAAGGATCTACCGGCTTTTCGAGCACTCCCCCGGAATCCCGACGCCACCGGAGCGCTCGCTCCGGGACGGCGGGAGGCGTCAGACGATCACCGGCTCGCGGCGCACCGCACGGAACTTCTTCCCCAGACTCACGAAGCGCGGCTCCACCCCATCGGCGGCGCCGATGTCGACCAGCACGACGTGGTCCTCTGCATGATCGATCATCCCGTCGAGCCGCGCAACCAGATCGGCTTGCCGGCGGCGGCTCAGGCGGCACTGAAAGACGGAGAGCTGGACCCACTCGCCATATCCCTTCATGAGCTTGAACACCCGCCGCCACCGCTTGGGGTCGCTGATGTCGTAGACGACGATGTAGAGATGCTCCACGGGATCACCGCGTCGTGAAGTTGGGGTACTCGGCAAGCTCGCCCAGAAGAAAGCGCCCGAACAGGCGGGCCTGCATCTCCATCAGGCGCCGGTAGCTGACGCGGTAGCCGAAGAGCGGGTGGACGACCTCGTGGCCGAGGCGGCGCTCGTAGGTCGAAATGAAGCGGCGGCGACCGTCGGCGGTCAGGTTGACGCTGCCGGCGACCGTCTTGAGGTCGTTCGGTCGGACCTCGCCGTTGTTGATCGCCTGCACCACCACCGAATCGGCTACCAGGGGGCGGAACGGCTCCATCAGGTCGAGGGCCAGCGCCGGACGGCCGTAGCGGGGTTGATGGTAGAGGCCCCGGTAGGCGTCGAAACCGACGGCGGCCAGCGTCACGGTCCAGGATCGGACGAGCAGCGAGTAGGCGAACGAGAGCAGGGCGTTGACCGGATCCCGCGGGGGACGGCGGTTGCGCGTCTCGAAGTCGAAGGCGAACTCCGCGTCCGACGCCGACTCGTTCAACATGGCGCCGAAGGACCGGAAGTAGCGGGCCGCGGCGGTCCCCTCCACGCCGAGCAGCTCGGGCAGCGATTCGGTTCGGGCCGCGCGAAGGCCGTCGCCCCTCAGGTCGACCAGGACCGGGTTGCTGCTCTCGGCCTGCTTCCAGTTGCGGCGGAGCAACGTGCGGCAGTTCTGGATCTTCGCGGTCACGAGCCCCCGGGCGAATCGCAGGCAGGTCGTCTCGTCGAAGCTCGCCCGGTACTGGGCCGTCCGCAGCTCGACGTTCTTGTGCCCGTTGCCCATGGTGTGGCCGAAGAACCAGCCGCCGTAGCTGTGCCAGGTGACGGGAATCCCGCGCCACATCAGCTCGTGCAGGGTGGGCGTGGTCAGGTAGACGTTGCCCATGACGACGACCTGCGAGGTCTCCGCCAGCCGGGCGGTCGCCAGCTCGTCGTCGTCCACCGTCACGACCAGGGTCTCGCCCGACTTGGACACCTTCGCCCGGCGGGCCTGGACGTAGAGCGGCAGCGCATCGGTACAGGGCACGGCGATCGGGCGCGGCGCGACGTCGGCCCCCTTGAGATGGTGGACCTCGTCGGGCAGGCAGACCTCGACCAGCGAGCAGCGCGGGCACTTGGGGCTGTCCTCCAGCGGCGGCGGGATGACGCCCTCGGTGGCGACGCGCCGCAACCCCTCGACCGCCTGCTGCGTGGCGGAGACGAGCTCTTCGTCGAACGGCACCCGCACGCGTTCGCGGCTCCCGACGAAATAGAGCACGCCCTCGTCGCACGCGTAGCCGTGCTCGCGCAGCAGGAGTCCCTGCACGCAGAGTTGCACCCGCTCGGGGTCGTAGGCGCCGCGCTCGACGTGCGGGCGCTTGCCGCGCTTGTAGTCGACCGGCGTCACGCTGCCGCCGTCCGACTCGATCAGGTCCATGCGGGCAATCAGGCCCAGGCGCTCGGAGGACAGCGTGATCGACCGCGCGTGCAGCTTCTCGACCTTGTCGACGTCGGCCGGCGGCGGCAGCTTGCCGCCGTCGCGGTTGACGCGCCGGTGCGCGTGGCGTCCTTCGACGGTATCGGAGGACTCGACCCACTCGCCCTGCACCCACTCCAGGTAGGCCAGGCGCGGACAGTAGACGAACTCGTTGACCATGCGCGCCGGCACGAGTGGCGGCGCATCGGCGGAGACGGGCTGGACCGGCGGCTCGCGAAGTTCCGGAGCTGACACGGCGACCTCCTCC
Source organism: Acidobacteriota bacterium (assembly GCA_009861545.1). Lineage (NCBI taxonomy): Bacteria > Pseudomonadati > Acidobacteriota > Acidobacteriota bacterium. The sequence continues at coordinate 58,582 of VXME01000092.1, forward strand.
CGTATGGCGGCAGGGGATCGTTTCGGACGATCCGCCGCGCGGCGGTAGGTACGTCGGCGGAGGGGCGTAGATCGGCGCGCAGGTCTTCGTCGAGAACGCGAGGAGTCTGCTCAAGGATGCCAGCGGAACATCGCGGATTGTGTATCATGCTACATACTGATTCGAGTGGAGCGCGACAGCCGCAAGCTGATTCAACTATTGGAACGCGACGGCTGGGTTCGCGTGGCCGTCCGGGGCAGCCACTGGCAGTTCAAGCACCCCGATCATGCAGGTCGTATCACGGTCCCGCATCCGAATCGGGACGTCAAGCGCGGCACCGTCGCTTCGATCTACCGACAGGCGGGCTGGAAACCGCGGAGAGACTGAGATGCGGTACGTGGCATTTCTTCACGATGACGAGGAACCCGGTTACGGCATCAGCTTTCCGGATTTTCCGGGCTGCGTGTCGGACGGCGAGACCGTGGACGACGCGCTGCGCCGCGGTGCAGAGGCGCTCTCGTTCCACGTCGAAGGCATGATGGCTGACGGGGAACCCATCCCCCGGCCGCGCTCCCTCCACGACATCAAGACGGACGAGGGCCTGGCCGGGTGGCGGGACGGCGCCACCATCGCCTTCGTCCCGCTCATTCTCGACAAGGGGTCGCCGCGCCGCATCAACGTCTCCCTGGATTTCGGTCTTCTACGCGCCATCGACGAGGAGGCGAAGCAGCGCGGCATGACCCGCTCGGCTTTCCTCTCCAGCGCCGCGCGCAACGAGATCGAGGGACGGTGAGCGATACGTCCGGCTCGGAAAACGGACCGCGCGCGCCGCCTCCCCCGGCCGGAGGAACATGCACCAGCTCATGGGCGGCGTGGACGCCGATGGCTGGCTGGAGAAGAGCCCGACACGGGCGGCTTGCCCGGCGAGTTGGCACGGTACCCGCACCGTATCGGAACCGGGGATCGCGTGGGCCATCTATGGGACGACGTAGCCAAGCCCCTGGCAGTCATTCCGTTCGCAAATCCGAATACGCTCGCTCGGGACATATCTCGACGCCACCGGGACGGTGGTTCCGGAAAGTCGGGGCCGACACTGGTCGTGTTGAACACGGTGAAGCGAGCCGTCGAGGTCTGGACGGTACTACAGCGAGACAAGACCCTGCGGAGCGCGGGTACAGACGTTCGTCTGATACACAGCCGGTTCCGGCCCGCCGAACGACGCGCCTGGCGCGAAGGCTTCCTCAGTGGACAGGCGTGTGCCCCTGACACGAACCGCATCACACTACCGGCCACGGCGCTCGACCTCTCGCCCTCGGAAGCGGGGTTGAGTCCTCGAACCGGCAGGAGCTGGACAGAGCGTGTGCTGGATCTGGTCGAGCGCCTCGGCCCGTTCACGCTGGCCTGGTTGGAAGCCCTGCTGCGCGCCGCCGACCAACGCGCCTCGAGCCTGACGATTGCGGATAAGCTGTTACAAGGACCGGAGAACGACGATGCCGGACACCCGATGGATGGAAGCCGTCGACCGCTGGCGCAGCCTGTCGCGGGAGGAACGCCGACGCCGCCACCTGGAGGCGATTCCCCGCCACGTCGCCAACTCGATGGCGATGGAGGGCGAGCCGGTGAGCGAGGCGTGGATTCGGGAACGACTCGCCCGCCGCATTCAGCCACCCGCTACATCGAAACCTCGGTCGGCATCCTGAGCTATCAGGAGCTCGCGCCGCTGCTCGCGGAGCGCGTGGCCGACGCTGAACTGGCCATTTCCGACCGGCGGTTCGCGGATCTACCGCTTCACAACCTTGTGCTTGAGCTCCACCGCCGCGTCTGCGTGGACTTGACACCCGAAATGGTGGGACGCTGGCGTCTTCGAGACGTTCGGGTTGGCGACCATCAAGCGCCGCCGTATTGGCAAGTCCCATGCTCATGCGCAGCTACGCCGCCGATCTCGATGCGCGACTGGCCGGGCTGGACGACCAGTCCGGCGAACGGCTCATCGATGACCTGACGTTTGCCGAAGGTCGCCTGCTGCACGGCCATCCTTCGAGGACTTCAACGGCCGTGTTTCCCGCCTGTTCCTGATCGAGCTGCTGTACCCGTCTGGAACTGCCGGTGATAGACTCCGCCGCTTCATCACCGGAGGAGACGAAGCGCTACTTCGCAGCCTTGCAGGCGTATGACCGGCACGATCCGCGGCCGCTGTCCGCAATCTGGCGACACCGGTTCGCACAGGGAACTCCCTAATGATCCACGTCCATCGACTCGACGGCTGTGCACCCACGCCTCTGGCGCACTACCTCAAGGCGCTTGGCATCCTGCGGCTCGTCGCCCAGCAGACTTGGCCGACCAGTGGGCCAGGGACCGGCGTGCCGAACTAGACGCCGGCCGGCTGCGCGCCGTCGTCGCCGCGCTGCGCATCCATGTCGAGACCACGCCCGAGGCGCGAAAGTGCATTCACTATGTGTTCGGGAACCGCCACCGCATGCGCTATCCGCAGTTCCGCGCCAAGGGCCTGTGCGTCTCGTCGGGCGTCGTCGAGGCCGGCTGCAAGCAGCTCGGCGACCGGCTCAAGCGCGCCGGCACGCGCTGGACCGTCGCCGGGGCCAACGCCATCATCGCCCTGCGCTGCTGCATCCTCAGTGGCCGCTTCGAGGACTTCTGGGAGCGACGTGCCGCAAATGCCGCCTGACCCTCATCTCACAATGATGTCGTGCACCCGCCCTGTGCCCGTGGCTAAGACTCCATCCGGGGATTCTGTACACTTCATGTGTGCGTCTCGATCCAATGGTGGGGTAGCAAGTGGCGAAGACTCTCGGGGCGGCCGAGGTCAAGGCGACGTGTCTCCGCGTCATCCCGCAAATGGAAAGGGACGAGAAACAGGTGACGATTACCAACCGCGGTCGGCCGGTCGCCGTGTCGTCACCTGTCCCGGCGCCCGTCACGCGTCCATCAATCATCGGCGCGATGCAAGGCTCGGTCCTGGGCTACGACAGCCCCTGCTCGCCGGCAAACGATCCGTCGGACTGGACCGCGACGCGGTGATCGTCCTCGATACGCACGTCCTGATCTGGGCGGTCGACGGCGACGCCCGCCTTGGACGCACGGCCCGCGCCGCCGGCGTCGCTACTGCACGCCACTGCCGCGCGCCGATCCTCACGGCCGACGGCGCCATCCGCGACTACGCGGCGGGAGGCCACGTCCGGGCCATCGACGCGAGTCGGTGAGACCCACAGGTCCGGGCAGCACGGGACTGTTCGCCGCTTCGTAGGTTCTCGCCGGGCTGTCAACGCACTCACGCCGACTGACAGGATCTGACAGTCGGCGCGGGTACGCTCGCTGCCTCGTGGGGCACGAGTCGGACATGGTCCAGGCAGCAGGATCGCGCGTCCACCCGCGGGCCGAACGTGGGAAACCGAATCGCGTCCGGTATGATCTGACCGCCTTCGGGTAGTCCCGTCGAGAATCTTCACGTGAACGCCGCGACCCTCTATCGACTGGCGCTCGGCGCCGATCGGAAGCCCGACGCGTGGCAGGCCGCGCTGGCGACCGACGCGTGGCCGCGGGTCCTGATTGCGCCGACCGGATCGGGCAAGACCGCCGCGGTGACGCTGGGGTGGACGGCCCGTCTTCTGCACAGCCCCGACGCTACGCCCCGCCGGCTCGTCTGGTGCCTGCCGATGCGCACGCTGGTCGAGCAGACCGCGCGGGCGGTCGAGGAATGGCTTCGCAAGCTGGCCACCGACGAAGTGGACAGCGAGGGTCGGCTGCCGCGACCGGAAGACGTGCACGTGCTCATGGGTGGTGTGGACGCGAACGGCTGGCTGGAGAGACCGGAACGCCCGGCGGTTCTCGTGGGCACCCAGGACATGCTGTTGAGCCGCGCCCTGATGCGTGGCTATGCGTCGTCCCGGGCGCTCTGGCCGATGGAGTTCGCCCTTCTGCACGAGGACGCGCAGTGGGTGTTCGACGAGGTGCAGCTCATGGGCGCGGGCCGCGCGACGTCCGCCCAGCTCGACGCCTTCCGGCAGTCGGAAGCCGAGCGCGCCCGACCCGACGGCCGCGCAGCGGGCGCCTGGTCCCGCAGCCTCTGGATCTCGGCCACGCTCGACCCGGACTGGCTCGCCACCGTCGATCACCCTGCACCGGCCGCCGCGGCCGTAGTCCGGGTGGATGCGGACGCGGCCCCGGGCGGCCGGCTCGCGAAGCTGACGCGCGCGCCGAAGAGACTGACCCGGTCGCCAGCGGTGCCGGCGTCTGCGAAGAAGGCCGACATCGCCGACTACGTCGGGCGGCTAGCGGATGAGATCGTGAGCGCCCACCGCGACGGCCGGATGACTCTGGCCATCGTCAATCGCGTCGACCGCGCGCAGACGCTACGCGACGCGATCGAGAAGAGGCTGCCCGGCCGGCCGGCCGCGGCGCCGGCGCTGGCGCTGGTCCACTCCCGCTTCCGCGCCGCCGACCGCGCGCGGGAGATGGCGACGGCCCTCGACGCGGACGGAGCGAATCCGCACGGCCGCATCGTCGTGGCCACGCAGGCGATCGAGGCGGGCGTGGACATCTCGGCCGCCGTCCTGTTCACCGAGCTGGCCCCCTGGTCCTCGCTGGTGCAGCGCTTCGGCCGCGCCAACCGCTACGCGGAGTTCCCCGACGGCGCGGACGTGCGCTGGATCGACTTGCTCCAACCGGCGGCGGACGCCACGGCTTCGGACAAGGACACCGAGGAGCTGGCGAGGCCCTACGAGACCGCGGAGCTGCAGGCCGCGCGGGATAGATTGACCGGGTTGACCGATGTCGCGCCGGTGCACCTTCCCCCGCCCGGCGACATCGACCCACCGCGCCGCGTGATCCGCCGCAAGGACCTCGATGACCTGTTCGACACCGATCCGGACCTGACCGGCTTCGACGTCGACGTGTCGCCGTACGTCCGCGACGCCGACGACACCGACATCCGCGTCTTCTGGAGGGATCCCTCGGAGGCGAACGACGATCCGCCGCGTCCCGGAAGGGACGAGCTGTGCGCGGTGTCGATCGGCACGGCCGGGAAGTGGATGGACAAGCTCCCCCACAAGGGGCGAAGCCTGCTGTTCCAGCGCGACCCGCAGTGGCGGCGCCGGGACGGTCGGACCGGGACGGCCCCACCCGGATGGATGCGCCTGGAGGGCAGACCCTGGCCGGGCCTCGTGCTCTTGGCGTATCCGGCGGCCGGCGGCTACCGCGAGACAGCAGGATTCACAGGCGATCCGAAGGACGTGCCCGAGCCGATCTCGGGCCTGGCAACGCTCGGCGCCGGCGCGGTGCCGCACAGCTCCGCCGCTCCAGCGCAGCCAGAGGCCAAGGTCGAGCAGTTCGAACGCCATCCTCGCAAGCAGGAAAACAGTGCCGCTGCTCCGGTGCAGCAGGAGGCCGAGGGACACGACGAAGATCCGCTCAGCGGGATCGACGCGATCGTGCCGCTGGCGGACCACCTCCGCCACGTCGCGGCCGAGGCCGACTCGTTGTGCGCAGCCCTCGACGTGGATCCGGCCGCGCGGGACGCCGTCGTGCGTGCGGCGCGCTGGCACGATCTGGGCAAGGCGCACGAGGTCTTCCAGGACACGATGCGCCGGGGCCTCGACGGGCGGGCCGTGGAGCCTGGCGTACTGCTCGCCAAGACCGCCGGGAGACCTCGCCACGGCAGGCCCTACTTCCGCCACGAGCTCGCCTCGACACTGGCGTTCCTGAAGCACGAGGGCTGGTCGCGCGACGCCGACCTGGTCGCCTACCTGATCGCCGCCCACCACGGGAAAGTGCGGCTCAACCTGCGTGCCCTGCCCCGCGAGGCGGCGCCGAAGGACGGCCGGGCCGGGGCGCGCTTCGCTCGCGGCGTCTGGGAGGGAGACCCGCTGCCCTCCTTCGTGCTGGAGGGCGGCGAGCGCTGGGAGGGCGGCGACCTGCTGCTGTCGATCATGGAACTGGGCTGGGACGACGTCTCCCGCGAGAGCTGGACGGAACGCACGCGCGAGCTGCTCGCCCGCCTCGGACCGTTCCGGCTGGCCTGGCTGGAGACGCTGCTGCGGGTAGCCGACTGGCGGGCATCCGCGATGGAGCGCAACGGAGGCCGGGATGACGGGTGAGCCGCTCGCGCTGCGCGGATGCGCCCCGACGCCGCTGGCGTCCTACCTGAAGGCGCTCGGCGTGCTGCGCCTCGTCGCCTCGCCCGCCAACCACGTCTCCGGCGCGGCGGCCGATCCGCACGCGCGCGGCTGGTGGGAGAACGAGTGCTTTCACCTGCGGACTGCGCTCGGCCGCGACGCCCTGCTGCGCTTCTTCCTCCACGACTACGCGCCGAGCCCGATCATCGCGCCGTGGAATGGCCGGGCCGGCTTTCTCGAGGGCGATGCGGGAGAGACGTCGAGCCGCGGCGGCGCCGTTCTCATGCGCGCCGTCGAAAACAGCGAGTGCCGACGACTGGAGTTGATGCGGAGCACCGTCGGCTCACTGCGCGACAACGCTCATCTCGCGGAATACAACCGGCTCCGGGCGCGAGCGAAGGGGCTGCAGGATGCGTCGAAGTCGCTCAAGGGTGAAGAAAAGAAACTCAACGCTGCCGAGAAGAGCAGGGTCGAAAAGGAAGCCAAGACGGTGAAGAGCCTGCTGCTGCCGAGCTTGAGATCCGAGACGGCCGCGCACCATGTCGGCTACATCGACGCGTGCTACGTGCTCACGATGGAGGAAGCGGCCGCTCCCCTGCTTGGGTCGGGCGGCAATGACGGCAGCCGCGATTTCGGTGTCAACTTCGCCGAGAAACTCCAGGAACTGGTGGATTTCCGCGATGGCAGCCCGACCGCCCGCGCGCGCACCGAACTCGAATCGGCGTTGCTCGACGTCGTCCGGCGCGCCGCGGAACATGGTTCGATGGGCCAGTTCAGCCCCGGGCAGGGCGGGCCCAACGGGACGACGGGATACGAGGGATACAACCCTCTGAACGCATGGGATGTCATCCTGGCGATGGAGGGTACGATGGCATTCGCCGGTGCCCTGACTCGTCAGTGGGGTGCGACAGGCGGCAGCCGCGCCGCCTTCCCCTTCACCTTCGAGCCCACCGGCGCAGGAGCAGGCGGCCTGTCGTCGGAGGACCCGAACCGGCCTCGCGGCGAGGTCTGGACTCCCATCTGGTCCAAACCGGCCACATTCTCCGAAGCGGCAGCCATCTTCGCGGAGGGACGCCTCACCGTCGGGGAACGCACGGCTAGAAGTGGGCTGGACGCGGCGCGTTCGGTTGCCCGCATCGGCGCCGCGCGAGGAATCGGTGGTTTCGAGCGCTACTCCATCATCCAGCCTGACAGCAAGATGCCGTACCAGGCGACACCCCTCGGCCGATTCGACACGCCGGATCGACCGCGCAGGGACCTCGTCTCCGACCTCGATGCCGGCGACTGGCTAAGCCGTGCCCGACGATTGGTCGGTAACAAGAGGACGGCGCCCGCACGCGCGGGTCAGGCGATGCGCCGTCTGGAAGACGCCCTGTTCGATATGACGGTCGCGAATCGCGAATCGGACGGGGCCCGAAACGCTCTCATGGCTCTGGGCAGTTTTGTCGGTTGGCTCGCGTCGAATCCGACTGCCCGCAAGGACCTGCGCCCGCCGCCGCTGATCTCCCCCGACTGGTTGCACGAAGCCGACGACGGGAGTCCGGAGTTCCGCGCGGCGGCGGCGCTCGCCACACTCGGGCTGCCGGCCCTACCCCGTCCCGCGCAGCAGGCAGACGCGCAGGAACCGCAGGCTGCGCATCGCGCCGGCGAAGGCGCGGGCGGCGAATCGACGACGGCACCTCAGACGGCGGCCGACGAAGACCCGGACAGCGCCCCGGGGCGGGCGCGACCGGACGCCGCGCCGCCGATGGCCGCCCATTTCGCGCCGCTCGACGAGCGGAGCTTCTTCTATCGCGGAAACGTCGGCACACGCCGGGCATGGTCCGCCGGAGACACCCCGCCCACGGTGGTCTGGGGCGCCGGCCCGCTCGTTCCGAACCTGATCGCCGTGCTCGAACGGCGACTGGTCGAGGCGTCGACCCGCGGACTGGAGGACAAGCCGTTGGCCGGCGCGACCGGCGCGCGCCTATCCGACGTGGCGGCGTTCCTCTCCGCCGAGTTCGACGACGCGCGTTGCGCCGCGTTGCTAGCCGGCCTGGTGTGGGCGCGACCGGCGCGACTCAGATCGGCGTCCGGCCGGACCGGCCCTGCGCCCGTTCCGTTCGCCTACGCCGCGCTCAAGCCCTTGCTCACGCCGGACGCCGCACTCCGCGCGGTCCGGGTGCTGCCCGCGTCCGCACGACTGCCAGTGCCGCCGGGGCTGAACGCACGCCTGCGCGCCGGAGGGGATAGCCGGGACGGACGGGCTACCGACGGCGCCGTGCGGCTGGCCCTGTCGCGCGCCCGCGCATCCGGCCTGCCGGCGCCGTTCGCCGCCGCGCAGCTCGGCTCGCACGGATCGGCCTCCGAAGCCGGCCGCATGGGAGCCGGCGTGCCGGCCGATCGGCTCGCCGCGGCGCTCCTGATGCCCATCGACGCTCGGGACTTGTGCGCATTGATCGAGCGCGCCTATCCGGGCGCTCCGACTGACAACGACCACGTGACGACGGAGGATACGACGCATGGCGCTTGACCTCACCGTACTCGACAACGCTCCCCGCCTGCTCCTCAAGGCGAGGCTCAAGCCGGTGCAGGGCACCAGATTCCAACCGACGGGCTTCCCGAACCTCGGGCACGCCGTCTACGACTCGCCGGACGGACGGGGTCGCACCGTGCTCGTCGAGAGCGCGCAGTCGATGGCGAACCGCCTCGAGACGGTCTGCTGGGACGACATCGCCGACGACTGGGTGGCTCCGCTGCGGGGCCTGCCCGTCGTGAAGGTCGCGGACGGGAACGGCAAGCCGCTCACCAATTCCCTGATCGAAGCGCATCGGCTCAACTCGCCGTACATCCTCGAGGGCAAGGACAAGACCGTCGTCGACCTCCTCAAGAAGCGCCTGGCGGCCATGGAGGTGGGCCGGGTCGATCTGCGCGAGCTGGCAAAGGTACTGCTGGAGTTCGACACCAACGCCCTGCTGCACGGCATCTTCCTCGCGAAGAAGGAGCTGGCCGGCGGCCGGTTGCGCCTGCCCAGGTCCCTGTCCGCCTTCGTAGAGGCGGAGAACGCGAAGGTGGCCGCGAGCGGCGGCGTCAAGAACGACTCGGTGAATCCCTCGGGCGATACCGCCAAGGGGTTCGGCAACGTGCCCTTCGCCCGCGACGAGTGGGTCGCCGAGGAGATCACCGCCTACTTCAACCTCGACCTGCGCCAGATCCGCGCCTTCGGGCTGGGCGGGGACGTCGAGCGGCTGCTTATCCTCCTCGCGCTCTTCAAGATCCGGAAGTTCCTCGCGGAAGGACTGCGGCTGCGCACGGCCTGCGATCTCGACGCCGCCGGGATCGCGGTCACGCGCCCGGACGGGTTCGAACTGCCGGATCTTGACGACATCGAATCGGCACTGCCGAGGCTGATCGAGACCGTGGGCTCGCAGGGTCTCTTCGGCGAGAGCCGCGTGCTCACCGTCCGCTACGAGAAGTGAGCGCATGTTCGCACTCGCCTTCCGCTTCCGGGCCGGCCGCTACCACGCGACGCCGTGGGGCCGCAACGTCAATGAGGCCGACGTTGCCTGGCCCCCGGAACCGTGGCGCCTGCTGCGGGCGCTCATCGCCGCATGGTGGCGCAAGGGCGACCGCGCGCGCTGGTCCGAGGACAACCTCGCGCGGCTGGTCGACACCCTCGCGGGGACACTGCCCGAGTACCGCCTGCCGGCGGGCGCCGTCCACGCCCACACCCGCCACTACATGCCGACGGGCGCTCTCGCCAATGGACGGCCGAAGACCACGCTCGTCTTCGACGCGTTCGTGCGGCTCCCCGAGCACTCGACCCTCGTCACCGCGTGGCCGCGGGTGACGCTGGAGGCGGAGGCCTTCGCGTTCGCTTCCCATCTCGCCGGCGCCGTCGGCTATCTCGGCCGGGCCGAGAGCTGGACGGAATGCGAAGCGCTCGCAGAGTGGGACGGCGACCCGAACTGCCGGCCCCTCGACGGAGCGCCCCACGGGGATCCCGTCCGGTTGCTCGCTCCCCAAACGCCCGCGGCCTACGCGGCCGAGCGGCAGCGAATCATGGACGACATGAGAAGTCAGATACTCGCGGCGCCCGGTAAGCCACCCACCCAACGCGCCGTCGAGAAGCAGCTCGACAAGGCGCTGACGAGCAAGGGCCGGCAGGCCCACACGCTGCCCGAACGGCTCGTGGACGCACTCGCACTCGACACGGCCGACTACCAGGACCGCGGCTGGAGCCGCCCACCCGCCGCCCGCGAGATCGTCTACGAGCGCGCGCCGGAAGCCGCGCCGCGCGTGGTCGCCCGCGCCGCCGGCCGCCGCACCGTTCGAGCCGAGGGCGATCTGCCCACCGTCGCCCGCTTCCTGCTCGCCGGCCGGCCCCTTCCCCGCATCGAGGACGCCGTCAGGATTGGCGAGCTGATGCGCCGCGCGGCGCTCGCGCAGTTCGGCTGGCGGCGGGACGATGCCGCGGGCCGCTCGATTCCACTGGCGCCGTGGGAAGTCTCCGGCCGCGACACCGCCGGGAAGCCGCTGAAGGATCCCTCCCATCGGCACGCGTTCTGGCTCCCCGAGGATGCGGACGGCGACGGCTGGATCGACCACGTCTCCGTGTTCATTGCCAGCGGCTTGAATCGCGAGGTCCAGGCACGGTTCGATCGCATCACCCGGCTCTGGCTGGCCCCGAAGCAGCGATCGGAAGATATCGACGCGGAGCCGGGCGCCGTGAAGGAATGGCGCCTCGCGCTGGAGGGCTTCGGCCGGCCGGCCGACTTCGCCGGCGGCGCGCGCATATTCGGCGCGTCGAGGCGCTGGCGCAGCGTGACGCCGTTCCTTGCGTCGGGCCACCTGAAGGCGACCGGATACGCGGGGGAGGTGCGGCGGTTGCTGAGACGCCGCGGACTCGACGCTACCGGCGTCCGGGTCGACGAGTTAGGAGCGATCGAAGTCGGCGGAACACCACGACGCGCGATCCACTTCCACCGCTTTCGTTCGCGCGGGCGGGAAGTACAGCCTGATGCGGCCGGCGCCCTGCTCGACGTCGTGTTGCCGGAAGCGATTGAAGGGCCTCTGTCCATCGGCTACGGCAGCCACTTCGGGCTGGGATTGTTCGCGGCAGACCAGGACGACAAAGAGAGCACCGGCGCATCGTGAACCACACCCTGGTTACCCTTCCGGGCCGAACGTTCATCGGCCCGACCGGCGTAGGCATGCTGGAGACAGGCTGCCGCATCAGCCTGGAATACCAGGGTCGCGGCCCCTCCGGCCGGCGACTGGAACCCGTTGTGGCCGACCAACACGGCTGATGCCGGTCCGGCAGAACGTCGGTCACCGCGGAGAAGTCGCCCTGAACATCAACGCCCGCGCAAGGCACCGATTGCAGCACGCCGTCGAAATGGGCATAGGCACGGTCCGCGTGCCGTCGGGGTACGGATGCACGTAGACGAACAGGAATGTCCGAGCACGGCGCGCACGGCCACATCCGGCTCTTCTCCGAGCAGCTCGAGCCGCGCCGGCATGGCATCCCGGGCGGCGGCCGGGCGCGGCGGCACGTGCATCGAACCGGCCTGCGCGATCCGGCGCGTCCGCCGCGGCGGACATCAGGCGCGCGCCCGGGCGCGATTGCGCTGTGTACCATGGTGCACGACGGGCGGGCCTGGACCGCAACAGCAGCGAACGACCGCCTGCTCTCGACGCCGTGTGACACGGCGCCCCATGACCAGACGCAGACTGCCCATCGGCATCCAGACGTTCCGCACGCTCCGGGAGCGGAACTGCTACTACGTGGACAAGACGCCTCATGTCCGCGCGCTGCTGAACGAGGGGACGCACTATTTTCTGTCCCGCCCGCGGCGCTTCGGCAAGAGCCTGTTTCTGGATACGCTGAAGGACCTGTTCGAGGGGAACGAGCCGCTGTTCGCGGGACTCGACATCCACGACCAGTGGGACTGGTCGGTTCGGCATCCGGTGGTGCGCCTGAGCTTCGGCAGCGGCAACTTCAAGGAACCGGGCCAGGTGGAGGCGCGCCTGACGGAGCAACTTGCCGCCATCGAGCGCCGCGCCGGCCTCCCGGCGGACTACGCCACGGTCCCCGGACGGTTCGGCGACCTCCTGGAGGCGCTGCACCGCAAGACCGGGCAACCGGTCGTCGTGCTGGTGGACGAGTATGACAAGCCGATCCTCGACGCGCTGGACGTGCCCGACGTCGCGCGCACCAACCGCGATTTTCTGCGCGGCGTCTACGCGGCCATCAAGGACGGTGACGCGCACGTCCGGTTCGCGTTTCTCACCGGGGTCAGCAAGTTCTCCAAGGTCAGTCTGTTCTCCGGACTCAACAACCTGAAGGACATCACGCTCGACCCGCGCTACTCGACCATCTGCGGCTACACGGACGCGGACCTCGACACCGTGTTCGCGGCGGAATTGCCGGGTCTCGACCGCGACGAGATACGAACCTGGTACGACGGCTACAACTGGCGCGGTCGCGAAACGGTCTACAACCCCTTCGACATCCTGCTGCTCTTCGACCGCCGCGAGTTCAAGGCCCACTGGTTCGAAACCGGCACGCCCTCGTTCCTGGTGGACACGCTTTGCAAGCGGCGCGTCGGTGCTCCGTCCCTCGAAGAGATGGTCGGCACCGACGAGCTGCTGTCGAAGTTCGACGTGGACGACATCGGGACGGAGGCGCTCCTGTTCCAGACGGGTTACCTGACGATCGCCGAGGAGCGGAACCTCGGCGGCAAGTCCCTGTACCGGCTGGGCTATCCGAACCGCGAGGTGAAGCAGAGCCTGAACGAACATCTGCTGCGCGCCATGGGGCCGGACCCGTCCCGGCAGGGCGCGCACGACATCCGGCTGTACGAACTGCTTGCGGCCAACGACTTCACCGGCCTCGAATCCCTGTTCCGGGCCTTCTTCGCCGGCATTCCCTACAACTGGCACGTCAACAACGACATCGCGCACTTCGAGGGCTACTACGCCAGCCTGTTCTATTCGTGGTTCGCCGCGTTGGGACTCGACGTCGCGGCGGAGGACGCCGGCAGCAGCGGTCGTCTGGACCTGGTGCTGCGCTTCAACGCCAACGTCTACCTGTTCGAGTTCAAGGTGGTGGAGTCGACGCCGGAGGGCGCCGGGATGGCCCAATTGAAGGATCGGGGCTACGCGGACAAGTACCGCAGCCGAGGCGAACCCATCCACCTGATAGCGGTCGAGTTCAGCAGCAAGGCCCGCAACCTGGCGTCGTTTGCAGTGGAGCGTGCGTGATCCTGAAGGAACCGCCGAGCGTCCACTCCGCGCGGCGGTACCAAGGGCGGGCGTTGACGGTGCATGACCCCGGCTGTCACTCGCCCTTCCCGCTGCGCTTGCGCGGCGGCCGCTTCTGGACCGTGTCAAGCAGCTTCTCGAGGCGGTCGCGCTCGCCGTTCCGCAGGCGTTTGTTCTGTTGCGCGGGCCGCCGGCCGATCAGGCCCTCCAGCTCGATCAGCCAGTCCAGATCGGCGCGGATATCGCCCTGGGCCAGCTCCACCGCGCGCTCCCAGTCGCCGGCGTTCCGCCAGACGCGCAGCGTTTCCTTGTGGGCGCCTGCGCGCTCGTAGGCTGCGGCGGCCTCCTCGGGCCGCTCCTGCGCCTCGCGCAGCCGGCCGAGTCGCAGCAGGTCCGGGGTGATCGTCGCCAATAGCGCCTCGGCCTTCTCAAGCCGCTTCCTACGCGCGGGCCGGTGCTCGCTCGCAGCCGCCTTCAGCAGGGTGTCGAAGGCCTTGCCGCGCAGCAGGCGGGACTTGGCCGGCGCATCTCCCTCGTAGCCGGTCAGGCGCAACCAGGCCTCGGCCTCGGTCTCGGCGAACCACGCGGCGGACTCCGGGTCGGCCGCCCCCGCGTTCAGTCCCTCGCGCAGGGCCTGCGCCGCGGGCAGCAGCGCCGGTCGCAGCCAGTCGCCCCCGGGTTGCTGCTGCCGATCGAGCGTGTGCGCCCGCTCCAGCAGGGCGAACGGCGGCGCCGATCGGTCGTCCGACCAGGCCGCCAGCTCCAGGAGCGTCTGCTCCTCTTGGTGACCCCGCAGGAAGACGCGGTGCCGCTCAAGGTCGGGCCGTTCACTCGTGTCCGGCCGCTCACCCGGCCCGGTGCGGTGGGCGGTGGGTTCAGGTGCCGCCGGCGGGGACCAGTCCTCGGAGAAGATCGCCTCCCGAGCTGCATGGAGCACCTCGTGGCGCCGCACCCCGTCGGGCGGACCGTCGACGAGCAGGCGCGCGGCCGTGGCGAGCAGCGTCGTGCGCGCATCCAGGCGCACGGCGCGATCCGACACGCCGTTCGGCAGATCGGGGTCGCCCAGAAGCCGGAACGCCTGGCGCGCGCGCTGCCACGCCCGGCCCGGCGCCGAATCGATCAGCAGCCGGGCATCGCTGGTGCGCGCCTGCACACGCTCCTCGGGAGAGGCGTCGGCCTGCGCGAAGTGGTCGAGAAGATCTTCCGGACTGTACGGCGCCGCGTCCCCCAGCAGCGCCACGCTGAGCGCCCTTTCCTCGTCCGTCGCATCGACGTCGATGCAGACGAGGGTCTCCGTCGCCCGGCTCAGCGTCACCCGGAGATGATCAATCGCTGTCCGGCGGGCCTGCTGGTCGAGCTCGGCATCGACCATGTACTCCTGTTCCTCGCTGCGCAGGCGCGACAGCAGGCGGCCCGGATCGAGAAGGCACACCGACTGATACTCCAGTCCCTTGGCCTCGGCCGGCGTGAGCACGCTGTCGCGGAGGCGCTCCGGAACCCACGACGGCGGATCGTTGCGCACCGAGACGACCACGACGTCGTCCGCCTCATCGAGGCGCTCCAGAAGCTCGACCGCTTCGAGCCGATCGGGGACGGGGACGTGGACGAGATGCGCATCGACGTGCTGGCCTCCGTCCTGGCGCCGCTGCTTGGTGGGGCGAACGTTCTTCTCGAGGTCGACGTACCGCTCCGAAGCGCGCTCGACGACCTCGGCGATGCGGCTGGGGCAGCGCAGGTGCGCATCCAACTGAAACCTGCCCGGCGCCCCCGCCCGCCGGGCCAGCAGGTCGTTCAGCGGCCCCCAGTCGAACCCGGTCGGCCGAACGGTCTGCCCGGCATCGCCGGCCATCAGCAGCCAGGGGGCACGGCCGCGCCGGCGTCCGATCGCGCGGCACAGCTCCACCACGACTGCGGTTTCGAGCAGTGTCAGGTCCTGGAGCTCGTCGACGACGATGCGGTCGAAGTCGTCGAAGCCTTCCGGGAGGTCGTCGTCCCGCAGCCGGCCGATGGCGCCCGTAGCGGCGACGAGCTCGGGAAAGACCGCCCGCACGCCGTCCGCCGGCAGGAAGCGGGCGACCTTCAGCAGCGCCCTGGCCGCCTTCGGACCGACGCCGTCGTGGTCCCCGCGGAGATCGCGGTACGCATCGTCGTCGAGACGCGCGACGCCGCGCTCGAGGCGGCAGCCGGTCTCGCCGGGTATCGCCCGCCCGAAGAGGATGGCGCGCAGCTCGGCGTGCAGCGCATCCCGCCGGTTCTTCCACGGTCCGGCCATGTCGCGGCCGAGCCGCGTGAGGGCGGCGTCGAACCTCGCACGGCTGGCGCCCAGCCCCTGCCGGGCGACGTCGGCCCCGCAGATCTCGCCGACGAACGTCGCGAAGTCGCGGGCGACGACCTCGACGTCGGCGGGCGCGAACGACGCGAAGCGTTCCTCGGCGTGGCGCGTCAGGGCGCTCGACCACGTGAGGTACAGGACGCGCTGTCCGCTTCTGGCCTCGACGGCCTTCCAGAGCACGGTCGTCTTGCCGGAGCCCGGCCGGCCGAGGATGAGGCGCACTGGCCCTTCGTCTTCCACGAACCGGGTCTGTGCGTCCGTCCAGGGTCGCCCCGCGATATCGTCGTTCAGGTCGTCGGGTGCGGACAGCGGCAGGTAGTCGTCGAGGCCGCCGGCTTCGAGCGGGGCGTGGTCGTCGTGGTGGCGGACGGCCCGCACGAGGACGGCGTCCGCGGGAAGGGCCAGCCCGTTGGCCACCCGGCTGCCGCGCGGTGTCCACCACAGGTAGTACTGCATGCCGTTGGCGCCGCCGAGCGGCGATCGGCGCCAGCCGCGGTTCCCGTCCCGGCAGCCCTTCACGACGGTGGTTCGCCCGTGCGCCGCCAGGTGCTGGAGCACGATTCCCAGCCGGTTGTAGAGGTGCGCCCACACGCGCAGGTGGTCCGATACCTCCGGATGCAACCAGACGCCGTGACGCAGGCCGCGGAACTGCAAGTCATGCGTCCGTGCAAGGCGATCGGGAGCGAACGGCAGCGGGTTTCGAGACGGACCAGTCCGGCGAGCGTCGCGGCCTTCCATGCCGTAGATGCTAGCGCGCCCGTGGCCGCCGTGGTCCGACCGGCTTTCTCCGGCGGCAAAGGTCATCCCGGGTGCTCCCGCCCAGCGCATGTCCGCCGGAAGTCATGAAGTCGATCTCGATACCGAAGCCCCGGCTGCTATCTGTCCGCACCTGAAGTGGAGTAGGCTGCCGGCATGGCCGTCGCGACGGCGATCTTCAATCAGCACTCGGACGTGCGCATCGAGCACGGGGCATTGATCTTTCCCATGCCGGTGGAATGTTACGACCGGCTGATGGACAGCGAGAGCTTGCCCCGCGGTTCCTCGTACAACGGTCCCCGACGCACGCTGGAGGTGGACGCCGTACCCAACGGTCGATACCACGACCCGAGAGCCTTCGCCGTCGCCGAGCTCCTGACGGAGTTGCGTCGCACATCCAGCGTGCCGGCTCACGTCGGCGCCACCGCACCGGTCGAAGGCGGCGAAGACGACCGGCGTCATCCGGACGCGCAGCTCTTCGTCTCCCCGGCGAAGCTCAAGGCACTCGAGACGGCGGTCCGCCCCGCGCCGGTTCCCGATGTGGTCGTGGAAGTCGACACCACGCCGCTGAGTCGGGAGCGGTTCGAAGCCCGCCTGGCAGCCTACCGGCGGCTCGGCGTACCGGAGCTGTGGGTCTGGAGCCGTACCGGCGGGTCGGAAGCCCAACCGCAGGGCGCGGCGAGCATCTTCGTCGCCGGGCAGGACGGGTGGCGCGAAACCGAGGAGTCGGGCGCCGTGCCGGGTCTCCGACCGGGAGACCTGGAGGCGCTGCTCCAGGAGCCGAACGACATCGCCCGCACTCGACGCGCGGAGGAACTGGCCGCCCGCCTCGCACCGACCTTCGCGCTCCGGCACGGCCCCGATAAGGGGAAGATTCATCCGTCGCCTTCCCATGCAGCCAGCTCGGCCCCGGTCAGCAGTTCGAACACCGAGTCCGGCACGTCGCCGTCACGATCGCGATAACGTCCGAGTGCGCGCTCCGGCGGCGGCTCCAAGCCGTTACCCCGCGTCGTCGCCCAGTTCCGCCCCCTCGCCCACCAGCCCGGCCAGAAAGTCAGTGAACGGGCCGATGTCGTGCCGGACGCTCGCAGCTTCCAGCGCCGCCATGTACGTATCCCGGCGCTCGACCGGGATGACGGTCCAGGGATAGCCGGCGGCCGTCAGCAGCAGGTTCATCAGGAACCGGCCGATGCGACCGTTGCCGTCCGGGTAGGGATGGACGTAGACGAACAGGAAGTGGCCGAGCGCGGCGCGCACCGCCGGATCGAGCTCTTCCCGCAGCAGTTCGAACAGCGCCGGCATCGCGTCGCGGACGGCGGACGGGCGGACGGGGAAAGCGGTCGAGGACGCGGCCTCGCATGGCATCCCGGATCAGGTGCAGCCGCCGAACCACCGGAGCGACATCGCGCCGGATCGGCCGGACGGAACGCGCGCATCCCGTCCACCTCAACGACGTCCCCGGCAGCAGGCATCGCGGCGCGGACTTCCAGCAGGGACGTGTCGTGGAGCAAGGGAGTGACGCGGTTGCGCCCCCGCGGCGCCCGGACGAAAAGCTGGGCCGGTACCGTTCGATTGCCCGCGTGCAGCAGGAGGGACTGCTCCGGCGACAAGCACCAGGCCTCACCGAAGCGGGCGCGCAGGTAACCGGCGCAGAACCGCCAGAAGGACGCGTACCATGCCGTGCTGTCTCCCGCGCGCCGGTCCGGCGCGCCGGCAACGTACCAGCCCTTCATGACCGGCAGCAGGAACCCGTGCCGTACGAGCCGCTCGCGGTGCGACCGCGAGAGATCCCGGGCGCGCACGGCGACGATGCCGCGCTCCTGCAGGAACCGCAGGGCGTCCAGGGAACCGGCCAGCTTCTCCGACGGCGGGGTCATCCCGATGCGCTCCCGTTAGCTTTTGGCGCTGCGTGGATTTTAGCTTTTTAGGGCGGAACGCGATCAGGGACCGCGCCTGCGAGGCGAGAGAGATCTCTCCGATCGCGGCCTCATTTGGAGGGCACGACCGCGGGCGTTGGGGAACGGCGACTAGACCCCGCCTCCCGCGCAGCAACTTGCGTGAACCAAATCGCCAGCGCTGTTCCGCTGCACCGCGTCTGGTCATGAGCGACTGCCCCACTCTCCTCCCCCGGCCCGAGCAACGTCCGCTAGGAGTCTGCGCCGCAGAAAACAGATGCGACAATTGTAGGCGCGAGCCG
>VXME01000093.1 GCA_009861545.1 Acidobacteriota bacterium
TGACCGGCCACCCGGTCGGGGGGGGCGGGGGCGGCCCGGGGGGCGGGGGCGCGGGCCCGGGCGGGGGCCCCCCCCCGCCCCCACGACCTGTGCGACCGATGCGCCGACGAACCCGCCGAGAGCGGCGGCGGGCTGCAGCGCCCCGGCGACGATCTGACCCAGCACGGCCGGGATCTGGGCCGCGTTCAGCAGGATGTAGGCCACCGCGGCGGCGACGTACAGCACGATCATCGACGGGACGAGGCGCTCGGCCACGGCCGCGATGCGCCGGATGCCGCCGAGGAGGACGAGCCCGACCGCGACGCTGATCAACAGGCCGGGAATCAGGGTCGGGACCTCCAGTCCGGTGAGATCGCGCGCGGCCTCCGCGAAGGTGCGCGCCACGGTGTTCGACTGGGCCATGTTCCCGGTGCCGAACAGCGCGGTCGCCGCGCCGAAGAACGCGAACATGCAGGCCAGCGCCTTGCCGGCGCCGGCGTGCGGCACGCCGCGGGTGATGTAGTACATCGGTCCGCTGGCCAGCTCGCCGGACTCGCGCGTGACGCGGTAGCGCACGCCGAGCACCGCCTCGGCGTACTTCGTCGCCATGCCGACGGCGGCCGTGACCCACATCCAGAAGATCGCCCCGGGGCCTCCGATGAGAATCGCGGTGGCCACCCCGCCGATGTTGCCGTTGCCCACCGTGGAGGCCAGGGCCGTCGACAGGGCCTGGAACGAGGTGATGGAGCCCTCGCCCGCGCCCGACCCCGGTTTCGCCAGCGCACTGCCCAACGTGCGCCGCACGGCGAGGGGGAACTGCCGCACCTGGATGAAGCCGGTCCGGATCGTTATCAGGAGGCCGACGAGCACCAGCACCAGCGGCATGGCGAACGGTTGCCACACCAGACCGTCTAGGGCCTCTACCTGGTCGGTCAGGGTCTGCACATCACGCTCCAGTCAGGGGGCGCGTCGGTTGCGTCAGAGCATCGACGCGAGGGTCACGAGGAGGATCAGGGCGATGGCGGCGGGGCAGATCCAGCGGATCAGGAAGGTCCACAGTGCAGGAGCGGGGAACCACGCTCCTTCCGCCCGCAGCTCGTCCAGCGCGCCGCTGACTCCCCAGATCCGGCCGATGAAGATCGCCGTGAGGCAGCCGCCGATCGGCAGGGCGAACTCGTTCCACGTGTTGACCATGAGGTCGAGGAAACCGATGCCGAATCCGGGCACCGCAGTGAACAGGGCCACCGCGCCGTTGCCCAGGGCGGATGGGATGGACAGCACGAAGATCACTCCCGACACCACGCCCACCGCCTTCGCACGCGACCACCGCAGTGCGTCGACGCAGTGCGACACCGGGACCTCCAGCAGCGAAATCGTCGAGGTGAGCGCCGCGACGCTGAGCAGCAGGAAGAAGCCGCCGCCGAAGAGGTGGCCTCCCGGCAGCTCGGCGAACAGGCGCGGAAGCACCGTGAATATCAGTCCCGGGCCGCTGGTCGTCGGATCGAAGCCGGCGATCGAGAACCCGACCGGGAAGATGATGAATCCGGCCAGCAGCGCGATCGACGTGTCGAGCGCCACGATCCAGAGTGCGGACGAGGCGATGCCGTCCTGGCGGGGAAAGTAGCTGCCGTAGGTGAGGATGCACCCCATGCCGAGGCTCAGGGAGAAGAACGCCTGACCGAGCGCCGAGGTGAAGACCGTGATGTCGGTGAGCCGCGTCAGGTCGGGGCTGAGGTAGTAGGCGAGGCCGGCCCCCGCCCCGGGCAGCGTGACCGCCCGCACCGCGAGTCCGATCAGCAGCAGCACCAGGAGCGGCATGAGCGCCTTGGTCACGCGCTCTATGCCGGTGCGGACGCCGCCCAGCAGCACGGCGGCGGTCGTCGCGATCACGAACAGGGCCAGCCCCGCGCTGAGAACGCCGTTCCCGGTGAACTCGGCGAAGAAGCGTCCGATGTCCTCCGGACTGCCCGTCACCGCGCCGGTCGCGGTGAACCAGACGTAGGCGACCGCCCAACCCGCGATCACGGAATAGAACGACAGGATGCCGACCCCGGCCAGCACGCCGAGCCCGCCTGCCAGCCACCAGCGGGTACCCGGTGCGAGCGCGGCGAACGAGCCCACCGGACTGAGCCGCGTCCGCCGGCCGAGCGCGATCTCGCCGGCCATGATCGGGGCGCAGATCAGGAAGATGCAGGCCAGATAGACCACCACGAAGGCCGCGCCGCCGCCCTGTCCGACCTGGGTCGGGAATCCCCAGATGTTTCCGAGGCCGACGGCGGATCCGGCGGCCGCGAGGATGAAACCGGCTCGGGAGCTCCACATGCCGCGCGAAGGGGTCGTGTTCATCTCGCTGCGTGCCTTTCGTCGTGCCTGCCGGCCGCGGTAGCGGCTCGCATTGTACCGAACCCGCGGTAGACTCGAAAGGACATGCCCATTCCAGCCATGGTTGCGGGGATCGTGTGAGCGCCGTCCGGACGCCGGCGCGCGTGCTCGACGGCGCGGCCGTCGCCGCCGCGATCCGGGAGTCGCTGCGGCCGCGCATCGAGGACGTGCGCCGTACCGCGGGACGCCCGCCCGCGCTGGGGCTGCTGCTGGCGGGCGCCGATCCGGGATCGGAGGTGTACGTCCGCAACAAGATCCGGGAGAGCGAGGCGCTCGGGATGCGGACCGCGTTGAAGCGGTTGCCCGACTCGGCCGCCTTCGACGAGGCGCTGACCGTCGTCGACGCCTTCAACGCCGACCCGGGCGTGGACGGCATCCTCGTGCAGTCTCCATTGCCGGCCGGGATGGGAAACGACGCCGAGCGGCGTATCTTCGGGGCGATCGATCCCTCGAAGGACGTCGACGGTTTCCATCCGGAGAACGTCGGCCGCCTGGTGCAGCAGACGCCGGCTCTCGCGCCCTGCACGCCGGCCGGCGTGATGGAGTTGCTCGACCGTTGCGGGGTAGCCGTCGCCGGCCGGCGCGCTGTCGTGATCGGCCGCAGCGACATCGTCGGCAAGCCGCTGGCGATGCTGCTGCTGCATCGCCACGCCACGGTCACGATCTGTCATTCGCGCACCGTCGACCTGCCCCGGGTGGCGGCGCAGGCGGACGTGCTGGTGGCCGCGGTCGGGCGCCCGGCCTTCGTGACCGCGGACTTCGTCAAACCCGGGGCGACCGTCATCGACGTGGGGACGAACACCCTCACGGATCGGGATCGGGTGACGTCGATCTTCGGCGCGGGATCGAAGAAGCTCGCCGCCTTCGAGAGGCGCGGACGCGTGCTCTCCGGCGACGTCCACCCGGGTGTCGCCGAGGTGGCCGGCGCCATCACGCCGGTGCCGGGTGGAGTCGGACCGCTGACTATTGCGATGCTGCTGTCCAACACGGTGCAGGCGGCCGAGCGGCGCCTCGGCCTTCGGTCCTGACCGCGACCCGTACTGGAATCGGCGGACCGATCGCAATCCCCGATTCAGGAGCCGCCGGCAGCCAGTTGGCGGCAGAGTGACGCAACCTGCCGGTCGGTTTCATCGAACGAACCGTCCGTCGTCACCACCGCGTCGGCTCGCGCGACCTTGTCGGCGATCGGGAGTTGCGCCGCGATGCGGCGGTCGACCTCGGCGGCCGGCAGTCGGTCCCGGGCCATGACCCGCTCGCGTTGCGCCGCGGGATCGCAGGCCACGACAACGACGCGGTCGAACGCGCCCGCGCGTCCGGTCTCGAACAGCAGCGGGATGTCCGCGACCGCGAAGGGCGCATCGGTGCAAGCCCCGCAGCGCCGGAACCACGCGTCGATTGCACGCCGCACGGGGGGGTGTACGAGCGCTTCGAGCGCGGCGCGGGCCGCGGGGTCCGCAAAGACGAGCCGCCCCAGCCGGGCGCGATCGAGTGAGCCGTCCACTGCGACGATGTCCGGTCCGAAACGGGCTCGCAGCGCTTCGGTGGCCGGTTGCCCGGGTTGTACGGCGGCGCGCGCGAGCTGGTCCGCATCGATCGTCGGCACGGCCCGGCGTCTCAGCAGCCGGACCACGTACGACTTGCCGGTGCCGATGCCGCCGGTGATCGCCACCCTGAGCATCGGTCGTGAGCGCCGGTCAGGCCGGCGCCTCCTCGGCTTCCTCGGCCGGCGCAATCCGCTCTTCCACGAAGGTGTTCCATTCGTGACACTGCGGGCACTGCCACAGCAGCTCGGTGCTCCGATAGTGGCAGCGCATGCAGACGTGCGGGTCCAGGTAGAAGACCGCATCGTGCGTCAGCTCGACGTAGCGGCGCACCAGGAGGGGGTCGAAATCGAGGGTCGTCAGCGCTCGCCAGATCGCCTGATGCACGGCCAGCGCGTGGGGATTGTGCACGAGCGACTCGAAGAAGAGATCGAGGGCCCGGGTCGGGTCGCCGCGGTTCGCGAAGTGCTGTCCGAGCGTCAGGCGCGCCCGCCAGTCCTGGGGGTTCGCGTCGATCAGGCGCCGGCAGAGGTCCACGAAACGCTCCGGGCCCTCCAGGCGTCCGTAGGCTCTCTCGAGCCGATCGAACGCGAGGTACGACCGATCCGGTGCGGTGCGGCTGATCTGCTCCCACATCGCGATCGCCTCGGTGGTGCGTCCCTGCATCATGTAGACGTCGCCGAGATTGAGCGACGCCGGCACGGTGCGGCTGTCCAGATCGAGCGCCGTCTCGAAGTGGCGGATGGCCTGTTCGGGCGCGCCGTCGCGGACGGACTGGAGACCGAGCTCGTTCTCGAGAAAGGCGAGGATGGCCTGGTCGCGCGGCTTCTCCCCGGCCGGCGCGATGTTGGTGATGCGCTGTCGGATTGCTCGGGCCTCCTGCCACTGCTGCTGTTCCTCGTGAATCTTCTCCAGGTTCAGCAGGGCGTACTGGTTGCCGGGATCGAGCCGCACCACCTCGGAGAACGACTGAAAGGCGCGGTCGACGAAGCCGCCGCGCTTGTAGTCGAGCCCGAGGCACAACTGGACGTACGCCTGCTCCGTCGTGCTGAGCTTCGGGCGCTGCAGCAGCCGTTGGTGCAGCCGGATGGCCTTGCTGACCTGCCCGCGCTCGCGGTAGAGGTTGCCCAGGATCAGATTGATCTCGAGGGCTGTCGAGTCGAGTCCCATCGCCCGGGTCAGCTCCTCGATGGCCAGGTCGATCTGGTTGGACACCAGGAAGTTCAGCCCGAGGATGTAGTGCGGCGACTCGCGGATCTTGCGGCGGTCGATCCAGCGTCCGTCCTGGAGCTTGTAGCGTTCCCAGGCCTTGCCGACGGCCAGACCGATCAACAGGGCGACGAGCGCGGCGATCAGCACGAGCGTGTCAGTCATCCGCCTCCGTCAGAAGAGCTCGGTGCGCCACAGGTCGTGGAGGTGGACCAGGCCGAGCAGTCCCCGCTCGTCGTCGACGACGATGAGTGAAGTGATTCGCCGCCCTTCCATCCGGTTCAGAGCCTCGACGGCCAGAGCCCGGGGGCCGATGGTAACGGGACCCGCGGTCATGAGCTCGCGCGCCGTCTTTCCCGCGAGGCCGGTCGGCTCGGCCAGGTGGCGCCGGAGATCGCCGTCGGTGATGATTCCCGCGACGCGGCCATCGGAGCCGACGACGCATGCCATGCCGAATCCGCCCGCGCTGATCGTGGCGACCACCTCTTCGACGGTGGCCGGCGGCGTCACCGTCGGGACCTCGGCCCCGGTATGCATGAGCCGTTCGACGCGCAGCATCCGTTTGCCGAGCTCGCCGCCGGGATGGAGGTGCGCGAAGTCGTCCTCTCGGAATCCCTTGCTGACCAGCAGGGCCATGGCCAGTGCATCTCCGAGCGCGAGGGCGGCAGTGGTGCTGGCCGTCGGTACAAGATTCAACGGGCACGCCTCCGTGTGCACGCCGCAGTCGAGCGTTACGTCCGCGGCATCGCCCAGCGTGCTGTCGGATGCTCCCGTCAATGCGATCAGGCGCGCGTCGAGTCGGCGGATGGTCTCGAGCAAGCGGAGGATCTCCGGGGTCTCGCCGCTGTGCGAGAGGCCGATCACGATGTCGCTGGGTTGTATGGCGCCGAGGTCGCCGTGGACGGCCTCCGCGGGATGAACGAAGTAGGCCGGGGTGCCGGTGCTCGACAGCGTCGCGGCCAGCTTGCGGGCGATGATGCCGGACTTTCCCATGCCGGTGACGATCACGCGCCCGGTGCCGGCGAGCAGAAGTGCGAGAGCGGCGTCGAAGCGGCTGTCGAGACGGTCCGCGAGAGAACGGACCGCGTCGGCCTCGATGCGCAGCACGCGGCGGGCCAGATCGAGACTGGTCGCGGCCGGTCGCTCGGGCCGGCGTCCCTCCGCCCGCGGAGCGGCTGTCACCTACTCCGCCTCCGTTGCGATGGTCGACGGGTGGGCTGCGCGCCGGATTGCGACGAGCCGTCGCAGCAGAGGCTCGAGCCGCGCGAGCGGCAGCGCGTTCTGGCCGTCGCTCCGGGCGGCGGCGGGCCGATCGTGCACCTCGAAGAAGAGCCCGTCGACCCCGGCCGCCACGCCGGCGGCGGCGAGCGGCTCGATGAATTCGGCCTGCCCGGCGGTCACGCCGTCGCCTCCGCCGGGAAGCTGCAGGCTGTGCGTGACGTCGTAGACGACCGGGTAGTGCAGCGAGCGCAACTGCGGGAAGGAGCGCATGTCGACGACGAGGTTGTGGTAACCGAACGCGGTGCCGCGCTCGGTGACCAGCACCTGGTGGTTGCCTCCCGCGGTGGCCTTGGCGATGGCATGCCGCATGTCGAAGGGGGCGAGGAACTGTCCCTTCTTCAGATTGACCGCACGCCCGGTGGCGGCGGCCGCGACGATCAGATCCGTCTGCCGGCACAGGAACGCCGGGATTTGCAGCACGTCGGCGACTTCGGCCACCGGGGCGGCCTGCGCGGGCTCGTGGATGTCGGTCAGGACGGGGCAGCCGAGGCGCCGCTTGATCGCCGCCAGCACGTCGAGGCCGCGCGCCAGTCCCGGGCCCCGGAACGACGTCAGTGAAGTCCGGTTCGCCTTGTCGAACGAGGCCTTGAACACGTAGGGCAATTCGACGCGTGCGGAGGCTTCCTCGATTGCTTCGGCCATCTCCGTGGCGTGCGCGGCGCTCTCGATGACGCAGGGCCCGGCGATCAGCGCCAGCGGGTGCTCCGCACCGAAACGCACGCCGCCGACGGAGACCGTTCGCACCCGCTGATTATAGAGGTCGCGCCGGCGGCGACCGCGGCGCGCGGGGCCGGGTCAGGCCAGCGACTCGGCAGCCGCGTTCGCCGACAGCCGGTGCTGGTAGGTTGCACCGACGAACCGGGTGAAGAGTGGATGGGGCGAGAGCGGCTTCGACTGGAACTCGGGATGAAACTGCACCGCAACGAACCAGGGGTGATCCGGAAGCTCGATGGCCTCGACGAATTTTCCGTCGGGCGAGCGTCCGGAGATCACGAGCCCCCGCTCCGTCAGCGCGGTCTCGTAGGCCCGGTTGAACTCGTAGCGGTGGCGGTGGCGTTCGGAGACCGAGCTCTTGCCGTAGGCCTCGTGGACCGCCGTGCCGGGCGTCAGATCGCACGGGTAGCTGCCGAGTCGCATGGTTCCGCCCAGGTCGTCGACACCGAGCAGGTCCCGCAGCTTGTAGATGATCTTGTGCGGCGTGTCGGCGTTGCATTCGGTCGAGTCGGCGTCCTCGAGTCCGCAGACGTGCCGCGCGAACTCGACGGCCGCCCACTGGAATCCGTAGCAGATCCCGAAGTACGGAATCCTGCGTCGCCGCGCGGCTTCGGCGGCCCTCAGCATGCCGCGGCTGCCGCGGTCTCCGAACCCGCCGGGAACGAGGATTCCGTCCGCCGCGTCGAGCGGGTCGTCGTCTCCCGACTCGAGCGCCTCGGCTTCGACCCACTTGATCCGGACCTTCAACTGGTGCGCGAATCCGGCGTGCGAAAGCGCCTCGCTGAGGCTCTTGTACGAGTCTTCGTACCCCACGTACTTGCCGACGACGTGCACGGTGACCTCGTCGGTGGGGTTCCGGATACGGTCGACCAGCCCCTCCCACGAGTTCATTCTCCGCTCGGTGGTGGACGGCAGGCCCAGCCGTCCGAGGACGATGCGGTCGACGCCCTCTCCGGAGAGCACGAGCGGGACCTCGTAGATGCTGTCGACGTCCCTGGCCGTGATGACGGCTTCCTCGTCGACGTCGCAGAAGAGTGCGATCTTGCGGCGCAGCTCCTGCGGCAGCGCCCGATCGGTGCGGCACAGCAGGATGTCGGGCTGGATCCCGACCGAACGCAGATCGCGGACGCTGTGCTGGGTCGGCTTGGTCTTCAGCTCGCCCGCGGCGCCGATGAACGGGACCAGCGTCAGGTGCACGTAGAGCGTGTTGTCTCGTCCGAGGTCCTGACGCAACTGGCGGATGGCTTCCAGGTAGGGCTGACTCTCGATGTCGCCGACCGTGCCGCCGACCTCGATCAGGACGATGTCGATGCCGCCCTGCCGGGCGACGCTCTGCATGCCGTCCTTGATCTCGTTGGTGATGTGGGGGATGACCTGCACGGTCCGGCCCAGATAGTCGCCCCTGCGCTCCTTCTGGATGACCGACAGGTAGATCTTGCCGGTCGTCCAGTTGTGGTTGCGGGTCGTCACCGTGTGCGTGAAGCGCTCGTAGTGTCCCAGGTCGAGGTCCGTCTCGGCGCCGTCGGCGGTGACGTACACCTCTCCGTGCTGGTACGGACTCATCGTGCCGGGGTCGACGTTCACGTAGGGGTCGAACTTCTGCAGCGTGACGCGGTACCCGTGGCCTTCCAGCAGGGCCCCGATGGAGGCGGCGGCGAGTCCCTTGCCGAGCGAGGAGACGACGCCGCCGGTGATGAAGATGTACTTGACGGGGTGCGGAGTCGGATCGGCGCGGTCAATCATGCGCGTGCTCTGTTGCGACGAGGTGACGGACCCGCTCCAGATCGGTCGCGGTATCCACGGCGACGGGAGCCTGGTCGACGGCGATGGTGCCAATCCGATAGCCCGATTCGAGCGCCCTGAGCTGCTCGAGCTGTTCCAGTTGCTCCAGACGGGTCGGCGGTATCGCGGCCAGCTCGAGCAGACACGTACGGCGGTACGCGTACAGGCCGATGTGCCGGTCGCCGAGGGCGGCGCGCTCCGGGGCCCGATCCCGTGCGTGAGGGATGGCTGCTCGCGAGAAGTACAGGGCGTCTCCTCTGGCGTCCACGACCACCTTGACGACGTTCGGATCCGCCAGCATCTCGGGGTCGGTTATCGGACAGCGGACGGTTGCGATTCCCAGCCCCGGGTTGCGGGCGAGCATCGCGACGACCGCCTGGATGACGGGGGCGGGCATGAGCGGCTCGTCGCCCTGGACGTTGACGATAATCTCGCTGTTCAGCCGCCGAGCGACTTCGGCGAGCCGGTCGCTGCCCGTCGGATGGTCGGCCCGGGTCAGCCACGCCTCGCCGCCGAACCCGGAGACGGTCTCCGCGATGCGGTCGTCGTCGGTGGCGACGATGACGCGCCGGACACCTGCCGCGGCCGACGCACGCCGGTGGACGTGCTCGATCATGGGCCGCCCGGCGATATCCAGCAGCGGTTTGCCGGGGAGTCGGGTCGAGCCGTAGCGTGCGGGAATGACGACCGTCGCGGTGGGGAAGCGGGCAGGCGCATGCGCCGCAGCCGGCACAGGGTGCACGGCGAATGTTACCATGCCGGCCGGCGATCCGTGCACCGGGGCCCGCTCGCCGGCTCCGGGCGCAGGGGTACGCGGGACAACACGATGTCCGTTTCTCCGTTGCGTATCGCGCTGGTCGGCGGCGGCGGTCTGCTGGCGGCATGGTTGGCGGCCGGGACGATGGCGCCGCGCGCGGACGTCCCGGCTCCGGCGCCTGCGCCGCGCGCGCCTCTGGCGGCGCCGGAGGAGGAACCGTCTTCCCGGGCGGCGGCGGATCTGATCGCCGACATCGAGCGCCTGCGCCGGCGGCTAGCGGATGCGCCGGGGATGCAGGCGGGTGCTCGAAACCCGTTCTCGCTCGCCCCCCCGCCAACGGCGCGGCCTCTCTCGGCCGACCCCGCTGCAGATGCCGAGCGCGTTCGACGGACCGTCTCACGGGCCCCGCGGGCGGTCGGTCCGTCCTTCGCGCTCATCGGAATCGCGAGCACGGATTCGGAAGACGGGGCGGAGCGGACGGGGATACTGACCGCTCCGAATGGGGAGGTGCTGCTGGTGAGCTCGGGAGACCGGGTTCCCGGTGGGTACCTGGTCGATGCCGTCGAGGCGGCGAGCGTGACCCTCGTCGACCGGACGGGGGGGCGGCATCGACTGGACCTGCCGTGACCCCGTGGCGCAACGGGTCAGAGCCGGATCAGGCCGGCTGCGTCCACGGCCGCGATTCCCCGGATCTCATCGAGGACCTCGCCGGGCACCTCGGGTTCGGCCGGCGTTCCCTCCCGGGCGCCCGGCCCGACCCGCACCACGCCGATCGCGCCTCCCACCCCGCGTCCGAGTGCGAACGTCGCGATGTTGATTCCGTGGCGGCCGAGGATCGAGCCGACCTCGCCGATTACCCCCGGCTGGTCGCGGTTGCGGATGACGATCAAGGTGCCCTCGAGCGGCGCCTCCACCTCGACGCCGTCGAGTCGTACCAGGCGTGGTTGCTCCGGCTCGAACAGCGCCCCCTCCGCCCACAGCTCGCCGTCGCTCGTGTGCAGCTTCAGCGACACGAGGCTGGTGAAGTTCCTCGGGCGCGAGCTGCGCGACTCGACGATTTCGAGACCCCGCTGCTCGGCTGCCGCGCGGGCGTTCACGAGCGTGACTTCCTGTGACAACACCTGCCCGAGGAGTCCGACCAGGGTTGCGCTCACGAGCATCTCGTGCGGCTGATCGGCGAGCTGTCCGTAGTAGCGAAGACCGACGCCGGCTATGCGGCCGTGCGCGAGCTGGGCGAGGAGGCTGCCCAGACGCTCGGCGAGAACCAGGTACGGGCGCAGGCCCCGGAGCTCGTCGGGGGCGATGGAGGGATAGTTCACGGCGTTGCGGGCGAAACCCGTCTGGAGGTATTCGCGGATGCCGGTGGCCGCCGCGAGACCCACGAGCTGCTGGGCCTCGGCCGTAGCCCCGGCGATGTGCGGCGTCGCGACGACCTGCGGCATCCCGGTCAGGGTCGTATCGGTGGGCGGCTCCTGCCGGAAGACGTCGAGTCCGGCGCCGGCGATGCGCCCCTCCGAGAGCGCCTCGACCAGGGCCGCCTCGTCCAGCAGGTCGCCCCGCGCGGTGTTGATGATGCGGGTTCCGGGGCGGCAGCGCGCCAGCAGCGCGCGACTCAGCAGTCCCCGCGTGGAGTCGGTCGACGGCAGATGGAGGGTGATGAAGTCCGCTCGCCCCGCCAGGGCCTCGAGGGCGATCAACTCGATGCCGAGGTCGTCGGCCATCTGGGAGGCGATGAACGGATCGTGGGCGACGACCACCATGTCGAACGCTAGCGCACGCCGGACGACCTCGCGCCCGATGCGGCCGAGTCCCACGACGCCGAGCGTCTTGCCCCGCAGCTCGGCGCCCCGCAGGCTCTTCTTGCACCAGCGGCCCGCCTTCATCTGTGCGTCGGCCAGCGCGACCGACCGCGCCGACGAGAGCATGAGTGCGAACACGTGCTCGGCGACGCTGATGCTGTTCGCGCCGGGCGCGTTCAGCACGAGGATGCCGCGGTCGCTGGCCGCCTCGATGTCCACGTTGTCGACGCCGGCGCCGGCGCGCGCGACGACCCGGAGGCGCGGCGCGGCAGCGATCAGCTCGGCCGTGACCGTCGTGGCGCTGCGTATGATGAGGGCGTCGGCGTCCGACAGGTCGGCGCGCAATTCCTCGGCGGAACGGCCGGTGCGGGTGTCGACGGTCCATCCCTCGGCTTCGAGCAGGGAGACGGCAGCCGCGGGCAGCGGGTCGGGAATCACGATCTTCATGAGTTCTGGAGAGGCTGGGACCGAACGTGCGACGGAGTCGTACAGTATAATGCCCGCCCGAGAGCGGCGCTCGATGGGCGCCAAGGGCGAGGGCATCCGCACCAGGATGGTGCAAGTCGCTGGAACGGACCGGAAAGACGCCGGTCGTCCTCGCCCGATGACGGATTCTTCCACAAGGTTTTCCACGGTTTCTGTTGACGATTCTGTAACGGGCCGCAGGGGGACGACCCACAGGCCCGGCCCATCCCTGCACGGGCGCGTCCCGTGGCCAGCGGGCGAGACTGCGCACCATGCCGGAATTCAAGAACCTCGTCGCACCCAGCGAAGGCACCGCGATCACCCGCCAGCCGGACGGCTCGTTGGCGGTGCCCGACGATCCCATCATTCCCTTCATCGAGGGCGACGGCATCGGCCGCGACATCTGGCGCGCGTCGGTGCGGGTCTTCGACGCCGCGGTGAAGAAGACTTTCGGGGAACGCAAGCGGGTCGTCTGGTTCGAGGTCCTGGCCGGCGAGAAGGCCCAGGAACGGGTCGGGGAGTGGCTCCCGACCGACACGCTCGAAGCGGCCAGGGCGTACAGGGTCGCGATCAAGGGCCCGCTGACCACTCCCGTCGGCGGCGGCATTCGCAGCCTGAACGTATCGCTGCGGCAGTTGCTCGATCTCTACGCCTGCGTGCGCCCCGTGCGGTACTTCGCCGGCACCCCGTCGCCGGTGCGCCGTCCCGACCAGATGGACGTCGTCATCTTCCGTGAGAACACGGAGGACGTCTACGCCGGCATCGAGTGGGAGCAGGGGTCGCCGCAGGTGGAGCAGCTCCTCGACTACCTGTCGACGACTTTCGGCAAGCGGATCCGCCGCGACTCGGGGATCGGGATCAAGCCGATCTCCATCACCGGCAGCAAGCGCCTGGTGCGCATGGCGATCCGGCATGCGATCGACAACGACCGCAAGAGCGTGACGCTCGTCCACAAGGGGAACATCATGAAGTTCACCGAGGGAGCGTTCCGCGACTGGGGCTACGAGCTGGCGAAGGAAGAGTTCGGCGACCGCACCATCGGCGAGTGGGACGGCGATCCGGACGGTCGGATCGTGATGAAGGACCGCATCGCCGACAGCATGCTGCAGCAGATCCTGACGCGGACGGCCGACTACGACGTCATCGCGACGACCAATCTCAACGGCGACTACCTGTCGGACGCCTGCGCGGCGCAGGTAGGCGGTCTCGGGCTCGCCCCGGGGGCCAACATCGGCGACGACGTCGGGTTCTTCGAGGCGACCCACGGCACCGCGCCGAAGTACGCCGACAAGGACGTGATCAACCCGAGCTCGGTCATCCTGTCGGGCGCGATGATGTTCCGCTACATGGGGTGGCGCGACGTCGCCGCGAGCATCGAGGACGGCATCGAGCGCACCATCCAGCAGAAGACGGTGACGTACGACCTCGAGCGCCTCATGGAGGGCGCGACGAAGCTGAAGACGTCGGAGTTCGCGGACGCGGTCATCGCGAACATGTAGCAGAGTTGGAGCAGGAGCAGCATGAATCGCAAGGTTTCGGTGATTGGAGCGGGCAACGTCGGGGCCACCGCGGCGCGCAGCATCGCGGACAAGGAGCTCGCCGACGTGGTCATCCTCGATATCCCGCAGATGCAGGGGGTGGCTCAGGGCAAGGGGCTCGACATGCTCGAGGCGTGCCCGGTCGAGGGGTCGGACGCGCGGGTGCTCGGCACGAGCGACTACGCGGACACGGCCGGGTCGGACGTCGTGGTGATCACGGCGGGGCTCGCGCGCAAGCCGGGCATGAGCCGCGACGATCTGCTGACGAAGAACTGCGCGATCGTCTCGAGCGTGACCGAGCAGGTGATGGCGCACTCGCCGGACTGCATCATCATGCCGGTCACCAATCCCCTGGACGCGATGGCGCAGGTCGTGTATCGGAAGAGCGGACTGCCGCGCGAACGGGTGATCGGGATGGCCGGCGTGCTCGACTCCGCACGCATGCGCGCCTTCATCGCGCAGGAGCTGGACGTGTCCGTCGAGAACACGCACGCGTTCGTGCTCGGCGGGCACGGCGACACGATGGTGCCCCTGCCGCGGTACTCCACCGTCGCCGGGATCCCGATCACGGAGCTGCTCGACAAGGAAACGGTCGACGCCATCGTGCACCGGACGGCCCACGGCGGCGCCGAAATCGTCAAGCTGCTCGGTACCGGCAGCGCGTACTACGCGCCCGGATCGGCGGTGGTCGAGATGGTCGAGTCGGTGCTCAAGGACAAGAAGAAGATCCTGCCGTGCTCGGTCTTCCTGAACGGGGAGTATGGCGTTCACGGGCTGTTCGTCGGCGTGCCGTGCAAGCTGGGGGCGAACGGTCTCGAGCAGATCATCCAGATCGATCTGACGGCGGAGGAAGACGCCGCGCTGAAGAAGTCGGCCGCCGCGGTGCAGGAGCTCGTGCAGGTAATCGACATGTACTGAGGGCCGCGCTTCGGCACCGGTACAGGAGCAGGCTGCGCCGGGTCATTGCGTGCAGGCCCGCCGACACCCGTGAAGATCCACGAATACCAGGCCAAGACACTGCTGGCGGCGGCCGGCGTGTCCGTCCCGCGCGGAGAGCCCGCGTTCACGGCGGACGAGGCGCGCGCGGCCGCCGAACGGCTCGGTGGGCGCGTGGTGGTGAAGGCGCAGATCCACGCCGGGGGGCGGGGCAAGGGCGGGGGCGTCCAGTTG
>VXME01000094.1 GCA_009861545.1 Acidobacteriota bacterium
GATGTCCGCCGGCTATCGGTCATGATTCGACCATGCGCGCCGCTTCTCGATAGGACGCCAGTAGCGCCTTGCGGTCGATCCGATTCTTCGCCGCCTGCCGATCGATGGTCTCCGCCCGATCCTTGAGTGCCTCGAAGCGTTGGCTCACGGCGTCATCGCCGGCGAGGCCGCTGTCGATGTCGTTCCACAGGCGCTTGTAGTCGCTGTGGATGCGTCCCCAGGACACGGAGAACTCGGCGAAGGTCGTCGCGCGGTGTCCGAGCCTCATCGTCCAGGCGATTCCAGCCAACACCGCCGACACGAGCGCCAGAACCGTGGTTCCGCCGGAAATTCCGCCGATCACGCTTGCGAAGGTGGCGCTCGAGGATACGAACAGCACGACGTGAACGACGTCGTCGGTCGTTTTCGCGCGCGCCGCCACCCGCCCGAAGTACCGCTGGCGCATGTCGGAGAAGAACATCTCCTCCCAGACCAAAGCCCGCAGCTTCGTCATGGATGTGTCTCCCCCTCTCACGATAGGCTCGCGGCGGCGGGTCGTCAAACCGCAACGCCCGGCGTCATCCGCGTCAACGCGCCAGTCCCTGCGGCGCAGACTCCTAGCCGAAGTCGTCGAACAGAATGTTGTCGCGCTCCACCCCGAGGCCGTCCAGCATGTCCATGCACGCCTTCAGCATCATCGGCGGGCCGCAGAGGTAGTACTCCACGTCCTCGGGCGCCGGGTGGTCCTTCAGGTAGTTGTCGTAGAGCACCTGGTGGATGAAGCCGGTCTTCCCGGTCCACCCGTCCTCGGGCAGCGGCTCCGACAGCGCGAGATGCCACTCGAAGTTGTCGTGATCGGCGGCGATGGTGTCGAAGTCGTCGATGTAGAACGCCTCGCGCAGGCTGCGCGCCCCGTACCAGAAGGTCACCCGGCGGTCGGTCCCGAGGCGCCGGAACTGGTCGAAGATGTGCGAGCGCATCGGGGCCATCCCCGCCCCGCCGCCGACGAAGACCATCTCGGCCGGGGTCTCCTTCGCGAAGAACTCGCCGAACGGGCCCGAGATGGTCACCTCGTCGCCCGGCTTCAGGCTGAAGATGTAGCTGGTCATCTTGCCCGGCGGCGTCCCCTCCGGCGCCCGCGGCGGCGGCGACGCGATGCGGATGTTGAGCATGATGACGCCCTTTTCCTCGGGGTAGTTCGCCATCGAGTAGGCGCGCGTCACCGGCTCGTCGAGCACCGCCGTGTAGCGCCACAGGTTGAACTTGTCCCAGTCGGCGCGGTACTCCTCCTCGACGTCGTAGTCGCGGTAGTCGTAGGCCCCGGGCGGGGCCTCGATCTGGATGTAGCCGCCGGCCCGGAACGGCACCTCCTCGCCGGCCGGCAGCTCCAGGATCAGCTCCTTGATGAAGGTGGCGACGTTGTGGTTCGAGCGCACCTTGCAGCGCCACTGGCGGATGTCGAAGACCTCCGCCGGCAGCTCGATGGCCATGTCCTGCTTCACCTTCACCTGGCAGGACAGGCGCACGCCCGCGCGCTCCTCGCCGCGGCTGAGGTGGCTGCGCTCGGTCGGCAGCACCGCGCCGCCGCCGTCGAGCACCGTCACCGTGCAGACGCCGCAACTCCCCTTCCCGCCGCACGCCGAGGGAATGAACAGCCGGTTGTCGGCCAGCGTGCCCAGCAGCGTGCCGCCGGCCGCGGTGCACAGCGCCTTGTCCGCGTCGCCGTTGACGGTGATGGTCACCTCGCCGGTGGCGACGAGCTGCCGCCGGGCGGCCATCAGCAGGCCGACCAGGGACACGATCACGAACGTGAACATCGCGACGCCGAGGGTGACGGTGACCATTTTGCTGCCTACCTGATCTCGTCGCCGAGCGCCTCGACGGACGCGCGGAGGACATCCTCGCCGACGACGTTGAGCAACACGAGCGCCAGCCTCCGCGTCTTGGCCTCCATGCCGAGTTGTTCGTCCGCCTCCAGGCTCGCCGGACCGTGTTCGCGAACGCAATCGCGTTCAGGACGCACCGGACCGCGCACGATCCCCCTGCGCCTGCTGGACCACGACTTCAAGTCCCATATCCTCCAGCCCGGCGACCGTGCGCCGGAAATCGGCGTCCGACGTGCCCGCGTTTACGAGATCGCGCAGGGGCATGACGCCCTTCATCTCCACTCGGGACCTGATCTTTTTCAGATTCTGCCGCTTGATCCGCTCCTCCCGCAGGGTGTCGAGGAAAACGCTGGGACCGATCACTCGTCGACTCATCACTCACCTCACCACGGCAAGATTCACGATAGAACGACACCGCTGGCACGTCAACGGAACCGGCGGATCAGAGCTGCACCCCGGCGAAGGCCATGAAGCCGAGCGCCATCAGCCCCACCAGCATGAACGTCAGCCCGAGGCCCCGCAGCCCCGCCGGCGGGTTCGAGTAGCGCAGCCGCTCGCGGATGCCGGCCAGCGCGATCACCGCCAGCGCCCAGCCGATGCCCGAGCCGAGGCCGAACACCGCGCTCTCGGCCAGCGTGTAGCTGCGCTCCACCATGAACAGCGAGGCCCCCAGGATGGCGCAGTTGACGGCGATGAGGGGCAGGAAGATGCCCAGCGCGGCGTGCAGCGGCGGCGCGAAGCGGTCCAGCACCATCTCGACGATCTGCACCATCGCGGCGATGGTCCCGATGTAGGAGAGGAAACCGAGGAACGACAGGTCGTAGGCGGCCAGCGACGGGTGCAGCCACGCCATCGCGCCCGGGCTCAGCAGGTGCGCGTAGATCAGGTTGTTCATCGGCACGGTGATCGTCAGCACGAAGACCACGGCGCCGCCGAGGCCGATGGCCGTGCTCACCTGCCGCGAGACGGCCAGGAACGAGCACATGCCGAGGAAGAAGGCCAGGGCCATGTTCTCGACGAACATCGCCTTGACCGCGAGGCTCAGGTAGTGCTCCAGCATCAGTCGGCCTCCACCTGATCGGTCTTCCAGCTCCGCAGCGCCCAGATCAGGAACCCGATGATGAAGAAGGCGGCCGGCGACAGCACCATCAGCCCGTTCGGCGTGTACCAGCCCGCCTCGCTCGCCAGCGGCAGCACCGTCGTCCCGAACAGGGTGCCCGAGCCGAGCAGCTCGCGCAGGAAAGCGGTGATCATCAGGATCACCCCGTAACCGAGGCCGTTGCCCAGCCCGTCGATCAGGCTCATGCCCGGCGGGTTCTGCATGGCGTAGGCCTCGGCCCGCCCCATGATGATGCAGTTGGTGATGATGAGCCCCACGAAGACGGTGAGCTGCTTCGACAGCTCGAACAGGTACGCCTTCAGCACCTGGTCGACCACGATCACCAGCGAGGCGATGATCGTCAACTGCACGATGATGCGGATGTTCGTCGGGATCTGGTTCCGCAGGGCGCTGACGAAGAAGTTCGAGGACATGATGACGACGACCACGGCCACGCTCATCACCAGCGCCGTGTCCATGCGGGTGGTCACCGCCAGGGCCGAGCAGATGCCGAGCACCTGCAGGGCGATCGGGTTGTTGTTGAACAGCGGGTCGATCAGCGCGTCGCGCGTCTTCGCCATCAGCCGTCCCTCCGCGTCCGGAGCGCCTCCAGGTAGGGGCCGAAGCCCTGCTCGTCGAGCCAGAAGCGCAGCATGTTGGTCACGCCGCGGCTCGTCATCGTGGCGCCGGCGAGGCCGTCCACCCGGTACGGATCGTCGGCCGGCGGCCCGGCCAGCCCCTTGATGACCTCGATGGCCGGCGCGCCGTCGGGGCCGAACGCCTTGCGGCCGTTCCACAGGCTCTTCCAGCGCGGGTTGTCCACCTCGCCGCCGAGCCCCGGCGTCTCCTTGTGCTCGTAGTAGGTCAGCCCGCGGATGGTCTCCAGGTCGGCGTCGAGGGCCACGAAGCCGTACAGGATGCCCCACAGGCCGAGGCCGTGGACCGGCAGCACCACCAGGTCGAGCGCGCCGCCGTCGCCGCGCAGCTCGTAGACCAGCGCCTGGTCGGCCACCCGCTGCAGCCCCGCGTTGTTGGGCGGCGCCGTCTCGCTCGTATCCGGATCCGCGGCCGCGGCGCGCGGATCGAAACCGGTCGGATCGGCGCCGGTGGCCGCGCCGGTCTCGCGATCGATGACCACCTGCGTGATCGGCGCGAAGCGCGCCCCGATCTCGTCCGGCTCCAGCCTCTCGTCGGGGGCCGCCAGCCCGGCCGCCACCAGCACGTTGCGCTGCATGTCGAGGGTCTGGTTGATCTCCTGCCGCTCGCGCAGCGCCACCGCGGAGGACGACACCACGATGGCGCAGGCCACGCAGACGACGGCCGCGAAGCCCAGGTTGTAGACGACGCTACCCTGCATAGCGCGCCCTCCGCCGCCGCACGTTCATCCGGATCGCGGCGTAGTCGATCAGCGGCGCGAACAGGTTCATGAACAGGATGGACAGCATCATGCCCTCAGGATACGCCGGGTTGACGACGCGGATGAGCACGACGAGCATGCCGATGAGAAAGCCGTACGCGAAGTGGCCCCCGCGCACCGAGGGGGCCGACACCGGGTCCGTGGCCATGAAGACGGCGCCGAACGCCCAGCCGCCGATCACCAGGTGCCAGGCGGGGCTCACGTCGAAGAAGGGATTCGTCGCCGACCCGATCGCGTTCAGCCCCGCCGCGGTCAGGAGCGTGCCGGCGGCGACGCTCACCATGATGCGCCACGAGCCGACGCCGGTGCCGACCAGCAGCGCCGCCCCGGCCAGGCAGGCGAGCACCGAGGTCTCGCCCATCGAGCCGGGCACGAAGCCGACCAGCGCCCGCCACCAGTCGAAGTCGGCCGCCATGTCCGCCGTCCCCCCGAGGGTGGCGACGGCCAGCGCGGTGGCCCCGCTGACCGCATCGGTGGACGTGTCCGCCGCTATCCAGACCGCGTCGCCCGACATCGCCGCCGGGTAGGCGAAGAAGACGAAGGCGCGGGACACCAGGGCCGGGTTCAGCACGTTCATGCCGGTCCCGCCGAAGATCTCCTTGCCGACCACGATGCCGAACGAGATGCCCAGCGCCACCTGCCACAGCGGAATCGTCGGGGGCAGGACCAGCGGGAACAGCATCCCGGTGACGAGGAAGCCCTCGTTCAGCTCGTGCTTGCGCACCACCGCGAACAGCGCCTCCCAGAGGCCGCCGACCGCGAAGGTGACCAGCACGATCGGCAGGTAGTAGAGGCCGCCGTGGACAAGGCAGCTCAGCAGGTCGTC
This sequence comes from Acidobacteriota bacterium, assembly GCA_009861545.1. Lineage (NCBI taxonomy): Bacteria > Pseudomonadati > Acidobacteriota > Acidobacteriota bacterium. The sequence goes on from VXME01000094.1 coordinate 5,208, forward strand.
GGGCGCGAAGCCGAGGCCGAGCGCCTGCATGGCGCCGGTCTGCCAGGTCGCGAGCGGCGCCGCCCCGCCCGCAATGGCCAGGTTGGCCTGGTAGCCGGTGTTGTGCAGCGCCATCCAGACGCAGCCGGCCAGCGCGATGACGACCGTGATCATCATCCGCTTCAGGTCGAGCCCGTCGCGCACGTGGGACGGGCCGGCGGTGACCTGGCCGGGGGTGTAGAGAAAGCTGTCCTGGGCTTCCCAGAGCGGGTACAGGCGCTCGAGCTTGCCGCCCGGCTCGAAGTGATGCGCCTGCGCGTCGAGCAGGCGCCGCAGGAACTTCATGGCGCGATCCGCGCTTCGTGGCTCGTGGACAGGCGCGCCGCCGGCGTTTCGTGCTTCTCCGCGCGGGCGCCCGCTGCTTGTGATTTTTTTCTCAAGCGCGGCGTCAAAAAAAGACGGGGACCCGTCCCCGAACTCCTCACCATCGTACCGCCGGCCCCGGAGGCAAGTCAATCCGGCCGGAAATGCAAGCCTCTCCACCAGCGGAGGTGGCAGATTCCGCCACCCTTGACAACCCTTTGGCCGGCACGCATGATGGACGTGAGGTCACGTGCGGATGACAATCGAAGTCCTTACGATAATCCTGACGGGTGTGAGCGTCACGGCGGGCGTCCTGCTGGGCGTCTGGCGGATGCTCGCGCACTACGAATCCCGGAACGACGCCGCGCACGCCGAGCTCGGGAGGCGTATCGACGGCGCGCGCGTGGAGCTCGGCGCGCGGATCGACGAGATGGGCAAACGGATCGACCTGGTGAACGGCCGGATCGACCTCGTCTACCAGGAGCTCGTCAAGAGCCGCATCTGACGCTCCGCGGGGGCGATCAGCCTTCCGTCCGCAGCGTCTCCAGCACGCGGCGCAGGTGCGGCGCGAAGTCGGTCTTCCCGGGATCGACGAACGTGCAGAGGGCGACGTCCTCCTCGTCCAGCTCCAGGCAGCCGAGCTCTTCGGCGCGCTCGACGTCGTGCATGACGAGCGCCCGCAGCATCGGGGTCGCCAGCAGGTCCAGCGGCATCACCCGCTCGTACATCCCGATGGGGACGATGGCGCGCGGCGAGCCGTGCGTGGAGGTGGTCATCGCGAACCGGCGGCCGGGAATCAGCCGCGAGGCGAACGTGCGGACCGTCGAGAACGTGTCGAAGCCCGGACCGAGCCAGCCCAGGAACTCGCGGTCGCGCCCCTCGGCGAGCACCGACACCTGCTGATGGTAGCGTCCCAGGTACCCGTGGACCTCGCCCGCGGCCGCGCGACCGGAGAGCACCGACCCCGAGACGATCCGGTGCTCGCGATCCGGATCGACCTCGCCCTCCAACAGCGTCGGGGTCGCGGCGCCGATGCGCGTGCGGAGAAGCCGCGGCCGGGCGACCGGCGGCCCCCCGAGCGCCACGACGCGCGAGGCGTCGAGCACCCCGGTCTCGAAGAGGCGGCCCGTCGCGATGACGTCCTGCACGCCGACGTGCCAGACGACCTTGCCGCGGTCCACCGGATCGAGGGTGTGGATATGCACGCCGGCCGTCCCCGCCGGATGCACGCCCTCGAAGACCTCGTGGCGGATCTGGTTGGCGGCCGAGACCGGCGCGTGCACGCGGTGGCCGGGTCCCGTGCAGACGAACACCGGCCCCGGGGTCAGCCGCGCCAGGGCTTCCAGCCCGCGCTCGAAGGGACCTTCCCGGCCCTGCAGGATGGCCGCCACGTCGGGTGCGAGGGGATTGGTGTCGATGGCGGTGACGAAGATCGAATGCGGACGGGCCGCCGGATCCGCCACGCGGCCGAAGGGCCGGGCCCGCAACGCCGTCCACTGCCCCGACTCGAGCAGCAGGTCCCGGACCTCGCTCTCGGTCATGCCGCTGGGGTGACGCCCGGACCAGGCCGCGAACCCGGCCGACTCGGGCTCGCGCCCTTCCCGCTCGGCCCGGCTCGGCTCGATGACCACCGACTGCAGGGCGCGCCGCGCGCCCCGGTTGATCGCCCGGACCGTGCCGGCCGCCGGCGCCGTATAGCGCACCCCCGGCATGGTCTTGTCCTCGAACAGGAGCTGGCCGCGGGAGACCGAATCGCCCACCGACACGTGCATCGTCGGGCGCAGGCCGACGTAGTCGGCGGCCAGCAGCGCGACGCGACGCGCCGGGGGGGCGTCTTCGATGGACGGCTGCGGGGCGCCGGCGATCGGCAGGTGCAAGCCGCGTGTGATCCGGTGGGTTGGCATTCGCAGGCCGGGTGCGGTCAAGAGAAATTATAGCCGCTCCCGACGCGCGCCTCGCGCCCGCTCGTCACAATCGCCATCAGGGCCGCGGCCATAGTCGCTCCAGTCGGACCGCCGCGTCGAGATCCCGACGCGCTCCCGGGGGCAGGGCATCGCCCGCGCCGGCCGCCGGCTCCCACGATCGCCGCGGCCACAACGCCGTGGCATCCAGCTCCTGGGTAAACGACCACTGCACGTCCTCCGACCCGGTGTCGACCTCGACCTCGCTGCAGCCGGCCATCCCGTAGTTGCCGTGCGTGCCGTCGTTGCCCCACGACGTGCCCAGCAGCTCGTTGACCACGAGCTGCTCCCGCGGCGCCCGGCACCGGACGGAAAAATGCGCGCTGCTCCCCGAGAACGAGGTCCGAACCCACACGCGCGGGGTGTCGGCCGGCTTGACGAAGGACGCCGCCCCCCGGCCCGGCTGCGACCACGCCGCCGTTTGTCCGCGGGCGCCGTCGCGACACCGGATCTGGAAGACGATCCGGCCCGCCGGAAACTCCGCGATGCTGCCCCTGTCGCAGGCCGATCCCACCGCGGGAACGAACGTCCGCATGTGCCGCTGCTGCGACGGCACCGGAACGCAGTTGTACGCACGCGTCCCACGCGCCGCACCCTCGTGGTAGCCATGACACGTCAGATCCATCGTGAGCGGACTCGTCCGGACCGCGTTGCGGAGATACGGCTCCTCCAGGGCGTCCGCGTAGTCGTCGGGTGTCGAAGCGACCTTCCCCGGACTCGTCCGCCGCACGCCAGGGCCTCCCCAATCCCGCTCCAGCTCGCCCGCCGCGGCCAGATCCCGAAACGCGGACGCGCCCAGCGCGCCGCCCGCGCCGGTCACCCGCTCCCACGAGCGCGGCGGCGTCAAGGCCGTCGCGGCCGGCTCCGGCGTGAACCACCAAAGCACGTCCTCCGGGCCGGCGTCCACCTCGACCTCGCTACAGCCGTCCAGCCCGTAGTTCCCGTTCGTGCCGTCGTTGCTCCACGACGTGCCGAGCAGCTCGTTGACCACGAGATACTCCTGCGGCGCGCGGCACCAGACCGACAGATGCGCGCTGTTGCCGAAAAACGAGGTACGAAGCCAGACACGCGGGGTAGCGGCCGGCTTGACGAAGGACGCCCGCCCCCGACCCGCGTACGACCACGCCGCGGACTGCCCGGAGCTGCCGTCGCGGCAACGGATCTGGAAGACGATCCGGCCCGCCGGAAACTCCGCGATGCTGCCCTGATCGCAGGCCGAGCCCACCGCGGGAACGAACGTCCGCATGTGGTGCTGCTGCGACGGCCTCGGGATGCAGTTGTACGCGCGCGTCGGGCCCTCGTCGTAGCCGTGACAGGTGACGTCGAGCGTCGGCGGCACCGTTGGGCCGGGCTGTGTCGGTGGTTGGGGTTGGGACGCAACGGTCAGAGTCAGCCTGAACGTACCGGTGTCGCCCGTCGAGTATGAAGTGGCCTCGATGGTGTACGTGCCGGCCTGAAGCCTTCGAGTGATACGCGCGTCGGTTCCGCGGCCCCCGTCATCGTCAGAGGCCAGTTGCGAGCCGCGAACATTCGCGCCCCGCCGCAGGTACAAGAGCGAGTCGATGTTCGACGAGGTCATGTCAATCGTCACGTCGGCTGCCCGAGCGAGCGTGAACCTGTAGAAGCGCGCCAGGTAGCCGCCGTCAAGGGTCGGCCGGTTCGGCGACACGCAGTCCCTTCCCAGAGTCCCGTTGCGCGCCCATGTCCCGCCTCCGGCGGACACTGTGCCGAGGTTGTGCAGAGTACAACGGCTCGTGGTGGGCGGGGGCGGGGGCGTGACGGAGGCCGTCGTTATCGCGAGGACGAACTCGTCATCTTGCCCGCCACTATATGTTGTAGCTTCGATCGTGTACGTGCTCCCCGCTGACAGCGTCAGCGAAGACAGCCTTGCATCGGTAGATGGACCCGAGTCATCATCCCGGTGCACGATGGACCCGTAGGGCCCTCCGTTTCGGATGTACAGGTACGTATCATTGCCGTCCCTTGAGCTCAGATCAATGGTATATCGCAGATTTGCCTTTGAAACAAAAGTGAAGTACCTGGAGTAGCTCCCATTGGTGGACCGCGCTGGTTCCTGAGAGGGGCAGGTGTGCCATCCGTTGACAGCATTACTATAGCCGGACCTATTCATCCCGGGAAAGATGTTCATGAGGTTGTAGGCACATGCTCCGTACGCCTCTTTCAGATTCGCGGTGTTGGAAGCGTTTATGACTCTCACGCCGTTACTGCTCCCGACTACTCCGGTTCGAACGCCCGCATGGTATCCATGCGGGTCGGAGAAGCGGGACAACTCCTCGCAGTCGGAGCGGAAGGTGTCAAAACACTCCGTGGAGTACGCCATGATCGTCCTAAAGCTCTGCCTCGGGCTCCCGCCGATATGCACGTAACCCCGACCGTCACTATGGTGCGACGTTGCGCCGTCCTTCTGGAGCTGGTACCGATCGTGACTGAGGCCGAAGTTGTGTCCCAACTCGTGCGCAAAGGTGAGGTTGGGGCTCAAACATTCCGCCAGGGTAAGACCAGAGTGTCCGGGTATATAGGCAATTCCACATGTAGGATCCCCATCGCTGTTGGGAATGCCATCGCGGACAATCAAATGCACGAGGTCAGCCCTGTATAGATCTCGGAGCGCCCGGACCGTGTCATCGTCCCGAAACGCGTCGAGCGTCTGTAACGTATTGCCTCGCTCGCTGAAGTAGCCAGTCTCTTCCACAAAAACGAGTTGGATCCGATGCGGAAGACCACCCGCAAGCAATGCGGAGTTGGTGTCCGCCACGGATGCCTGTATCTTTTCCACCATGAGAGTTCGGGCGGCGGCGGCATTCAACGAGCCCCCCAAGTCTCTCCTGGCTTGAGGGGTATACAAGACCAGGACGTCGACGCGAGAGGAGCCAGTGTTCGACGCCGGAGGCGGCGTCGGAGCGTCTTCGGGACGATCGGGAACGTCTCTGCTCCTCACACCATCGTCTCCCAGTGCTGGCGCCCTCGACATGTCGATCTGGCGGATGACGTGCACGCCATCTTCCATCGACTCCACTTCATACGTTCCTCCGGTCGTTCGCACGGTACCCCGGACAACGCCGCCGCTCACAACCAGTGCTGCTGTACCATCGTACTCCGAAGTTCCCTCGAGGCGACCGAGCAGGGAGTAGCCACCCGTCCACGTTACCCGCGTTTCCTCGAAGATGACCTGGAAGACGGCGTCGTCGAAGAAGTTCAGCGTCAACCCGACAGGAGTGCCGCCTTCTACGCTGGCGCGCGTATGAGCCAGCTCGTCGGCAGCAACCCTTACCAATCGAGATCGAACCGTCGTGATGCCGGAAGCGGGAGAGCCCAGGCGTCGGTCGGAGGGTGCAACGCCTGCGACTCGTTCTGACTCGACCGCCAAGAATAGACCGCTGCCAGGCTCTCCACCTTCTGGACTTTGGCGTAAAGCGGGCGCCGCAGCAAGAGGTGCCTCGGCAGCTTTCGTGGCGATCGGCATGCCGGAAAGGACTGCGACAAGAACGGTAGCCGCTATCGCTGCGGCGTTTACAGAAGCACTCTTGAACCTCTTCATCGTTAGCCTCCCACCGCCACGACTGATTGACCGTCGCCGACCATCACGCCACGTCGCGGTTGGCCGCGCTCTCGACCGCGGCGTTGTAGCTGACCGACCCGCGGTCGCGCACGAGCCGGCACGCCTTGTCGCGTGTCTTGGCCGTCCACACGGTGGCCAGCTTGACCTCGCGGATCTTGGCTGAACCGTCGGTCTACTTGCAACATCGCTGGGTCTCCTCGAATGCAAACGGGCAAGCGCGGCCAGATCTTCCGTGAACCACGCCAAGACGCCGGCGAGCGCTGCCTCCCCCCCTGAGGATCGCCCGCCCAAGGCCAAAGGACAGGGCCGCAACCTATCAAGGAGCGCCGTGACGGTCAACCCGGCAGCCGGCGGAGGTGAACGCCCGCGGATCGCCGCGGCCGGCGGAATGCGCGCCGGTGCGCTGGAGGCGACGACGGCGCGGGACGGCAGAATCTTGACCGCGCGCACGGCCGACAGTATGCTGCCGGACTCGTGACCATCCTGCTTAACGGCGAGACCTACGAGACCGCGGGTCCGCTGAGCGTGACCAACCTGCTCGAAGGGCTCGGCATCGATCCGCGCCGGGTCGCCGTCGAGCACAACCGGTCCGTGATCAAGAAGGCGGCCTACGACGCCACCGCCGTCCGGGAGGGCGACGAGGTAGAGGTCGTCAACTTCGTCGGGGGAGGCTAGGACGATGGCCGACCTCCCACTCGTCATCGCCGGCCGCCCGTTCCGCTCGCGCCTCATCGTCGGCACCGGCAAGTATCCGTCCGCCGCGGTCATGGAACGGGCCCACGAGGCGTCCGGCGCCGAAATGGTCACTGTGGCGGTTCGGCGCGTCGAGCTGAACCGGTCGCGCGAGTCGCTGCTCGACCACATCGACACCGAGCGGTACTTCCTGCTGCCCAACACCGCCGGCTGCTACACCGCCGACGATGCGATACGCACGGCGCGGCTGGGGCGCGAAGCGGGGCTCTCGAACTGGGTGAAGCTGGAGGTGATCGGAGACGAGAAGACGCTCTTTCCCGACAACGACGCGCTGGTGCAGGCCACGCGCGTGCTGGTCGGCGAAGGGTTCGTGGTCCTTCCGTACACGAACGACGACCCGGTCACCTGCCGCAAGCTGGAGGACGCCGGCGCCGCCGCGGTCATGCCGCTGGGCGCGCCGATCGGCTCGGGCCTCGGCGTGCAGAATCCGAACAACATCGTCCTCGTCAAGGAGGCGGCCGGCGTGCCGGTCATCGTCGACGCCGGGGTCGGCACGGCCTCCGACGCCGCCGTCGCGATGGAGCTGGGCATCGACGGTGTGCTCATGAACACCGGCATCGCCGGCGCGGACGACCCGGTCGGCATGGCCGAGGCGATGAACCTGGCCGTGCGGGCCGGCCGTCTGGCCTACCTTGCGGGCCGCATACCGCGCAAGCGGTACGCCACCGCCAGCAGCCCCCTGGAGGGCGTGATCGGCAGCTAACCGACGGTCCGCCTCCCTCCGCACGGCCACCCGCATCGCCAGCAAGGATGAGCTCACGCGCCTGAAGCGGGCGCGCGAAGCCGCGGATCGCGCGTACAACGACGCCCTGACGCGGGTCGATCGCGCGCTGCCGCCCCGGCCCGAGCTGCCCGACGCGCCGGGCGCCCTCGATCAGCGGCAGCTCACCCCCGTCAACGAGGCCTGGCGCGTGGCGCCCGACGTCGAGCCCGTGCTGGGGACCGGGTGGAAACGCCGCCTGCGCGCCTGGGTGTGGGATCTCGTCGGCCCGATCGTGGAACGGCAGCAGCACTGATCGACAGCCCCTGGAGAAGCGGCTTGACCAATGCAAGGAATTTCCTTACCGTGTGAGACGCCATGATCGTCAGCAAGCTCACCACCAAGGCGCAGACCACGATCCCCAGGGCGGTACGGATCGCGCTCGGACTCGACCCCGGCGACGAGCTCATCTACGAGATCGACGGCGCAAGGGTCGTGCTGACGAAGGCCCGGCCCGGAGCCGTAGCCGACGATCCGTTCCGCACGTTCCGCGAGTGGGGTACCAAAGCGGACGCCGAGGCGTATGCCGACCTTTGAGCAGGGTGACGTCATCAAGGTTCCGTTCCCGTACACCGACCGAGCCACGCGACAGTCGCGACCGGCGCTTGTGGTGTCGACGGACACTCTCGAGACCGCGCACGGTTTACTCTGGGTTGCGATGATCACCAGCGCAGCCAACCGCGGTTGGCCCGGAGACGTAGCGGTCAAGGATCTCGCTCAGGCCGGGCTACCCGCTCCTTCGGTCATCCGCACCGCCAAGATCGCCACCATCGAGTCGTCTGACGCGCGCCGGCTCGGCCGCATTGCGGCCGCTCAGCGCCGGCAGGTCATCCGCCGGGTGGTCCGCATGCTCGGCGTCCGATGATCTGGCTGAGGCCGCCGATCGGCCTGCGGACCGTGCCGCTCCGGAGGAGCGTCACCCAAGGCAGGCCCTCGCCGAGGTTCCGCACGAGGGGCCACGCAGCGATCCCGGTGCCCGCAACAAGGCCGGTGACGACGATTGCCGCCTCGAGCATCGGCCCGTGATACGCGCGCGCTCAACCGGCCTGCGGCAGCGCGCGCGGCGGGACCGGCGACACGTCGATGACCTCGCGGCGCGCCGGGCGGGCGAGCCACCAGACGACGGCGGCGGGCAGGACGAGCGCCCAGCCCCGGATCAGGCCGACGTGCGGGTTGAAGCCGTAGTGATGGGCGAGCTCGCCGACCAGCACGCCCAGCACCGCCTGCGCCAGGACCACGCCGCCGAGCCCGAGCAGGGCGCGCCGCCACGATCGACCGCCGCCGGCCACCGCGATCCAGAGCGCGGTGAACAGGCCGACCTGGAAGGCGGGCAGGATGGCCCAAGCGCCCTGGTCGTCGGCGAAGGCGTGGGCCGCGCGGCCGCCGAGGGCCTGCCGGCCCGCCGCGGCGCCGCCCGCCATCGCGCCGAGCACCGGCGCCGCGACGAACGCGGCCACCGCGCCCAGTGCGATCGCCACACCCGCGCGCGCCGCGCCGCGCCGCGCCGCGCGCGCCGTCACGAACGCCGCCGCGGCGACCAGCAGGACGGCGACCAGCGTCTGCGAGAAGGCGTGGATGGCCGTCACGTACGATCCCACGACCGCGGCCGGAACAGCCAGCACCAGCAGGCGCGAGACGCCGAGGGCGAAGAAGACGGCCGGCGTCGCCAGAAGCATGGCCGTCCGGCGCTTCCAGCCCAGGGGCGCGGCGAGGGCGCCGGCCAGATAGAGCGGGATGAGCGGGGTGAAGATGCACTCCTGCGTGACGACGAAGGCCCCATGCCGGGTGAAGATGAGCGCCTCGTGCACGTTCGCCCTCGTGCCCGCCGCGCTCAGGATGGTACCGCCGGCCATGGCGATCCACCCGGCGATCACGTCGACGGCCGGGCTCTCGTAGAAGAACGGGGCGGTGGCGAAGTAGGCCACCACGAGCAGGGCCGCCAGCAGCAGGAACCGCCGCGCCGCGGGGCCGAGGACCGCGTCGCCGGGCAGCGCGCCGGCCGCCGCCCCGCCGCCGGGGCCGCCGTCCGCGGCAGTCCCCTGCCGGCCCATCCAGGCGTAGACGAACCCGGCCGCCGCGAGAATCAGGACGCCGGGCCAGATGTAGACGTGCAGCAGATCGAGCAGCGCCCGGTCCTCGGCCACCAGCGACAGATTGCCGAGCCGGACGACGTTCAGGGCGGTGATGACGGTCAGGCCGACCACGGCCCCGCGCAGCCGCGCCCCCCAGGTGGCGGGATACGCGAGGATCGCTCCGGCGCACAGCGCCATCGGGTCGCCGCCGCTGCAGCTCGCGTCGGCATAGACGAGGTTCGACGGCGCGCCGGTGAGCTGGTCGGCCACCCCCTGCTGAAGCTGCGCGAACGGCGTCAGAAGCGTCCGCTCCACCCACGGCAACCGCATCAGGCCGAACAGACCGACGAACCAGGCGCCGGTCACGAGCGTGAACCGGAGCATGCCGTCCGACGCCGGCCCGGCCGGCGCGGGGACGGCCGGCTTCCCGGCGGTCGAGGGCTCGAGCTCCGCCCCCGGCGCTGGTGTCTTCTCTGCGTCCATCAGGCCGCTCCTTCCCCGGCGGGCGGTTCCACCGCCCGCGCGCCGGCCGCCTCGTCCGTGGCGGGCCGCACCGCGACCGTCGCCAGCAGGTATCCATGCCGCCGCAGCCACGGCCAGCGGCGCGACGCCAAGTCGAACGGTGCGCACAAGGCGCCCGTCAACCGGCCGAGCGGCCGGAGCCACGTGTGGCAGGCGAGGTCGAGCATCCGCAACCAGCCCGGTATGAACAGGATACCGGTCTCGGCGGTCACCGTAAAGCCGGCCCGCTCCAGCATCCGGCGGAAGACGGGCCGCGCGTACGACTTCTCGAAGCCGTAGTCGTAGAGGCCCAGGTGGTAGAGCGCCGCCACCAGCGCCGGGCGCAGGAACGGGTCGCGGCGGTTCGGAACGCCGATCACGGCCCGGCCGCCCGGGCGCAGCACGCGGAAGATCTCGCGCAACGCGCCGTCGGTGTCGTCGAAGTGCTCTACGGTCCCCATCGAGTAGATCGCGTCGAAGCTGCCGGAGCGGAACGGCAGCTTCCGGACGTCGCCGCGCACGCCGCCCAGCGCGAGCCCGGCCGCGGCGAAGCCGGCGCGGGCGTCGGCGACGATGGCGCCCGAGATGTCCACGCCGAACGCGTGCGCCCCGCGCCCGGCGGCCCAGCGCAGGATGCGGGTGTTCCGCGCCTCGTCCCAGAGATCGGTCTTCAGCACCCGGCTGCCAGCCAGGTCGGGAAGGTGCGTGCGCAGCAGCCACTCCTCGTCCGCGCGGTACTGCGCGGTGGAGCGTGCGCCGCCCAGATCCGGGAAGTTGTTGCCGACGTCGGCCCAGAAGCCGCGGTAGCGCGCCTCGCTGTCGGCGTCGCCCGCTGCTATCGGCGCCCTACGCACCGGCCGTCCGCGACGCGGAGGATCCGCCGGCGATCGCCAGCTCGCGCCAATCGGACGACCCGGGCGCAAAGCAGAGCGTGTCGAGCGCGTCGCGCAGCCGCTCGGCCTTTCCGGCGTTCGAGGCGCGGTAGTCGCAGACGTGGAGATCGAGAGTGGCCCGGTCCTGCTCCGGCCAGAGGTGCATCACCAAGTGGGACTCGGCCAGCACCCAGACCAGCGTGGCGCCGCCGCCGGGAAAGGGGACGGACTGCTCGGCAACCACGTTCAGCCCGGCCGCCCGCACCTGTGCGGCAACCGCGGCCAACATGCCCGTCGCCGCGTCTCCGGCCGCCCGCAGGTCGTCGGAGCGGGTTCCGCCCCCGACAAAATGATGTGCAATCAAGGGTAGTCGTTCCGGGATACCGGGCCGCCCGTCATCGACCAGCCCATGCGCGAGCAGAAGATAGCACAAGTCGCGCGCCAACACCAAAGCCGCCCACGGCGGGCGGGGGCGCGCCGATCACGAGTCGCCATGGGACATTCGCAACGGCCTCGAACCATGTTTCGGTCGATCCGGACGGGAACATTACGGTTGGCCGGTCAGGGCGCGGGCTCCGCGGGCGGCGGGTCGACCAGCACGCGATACAGGCGCACGCCGAGATCACGCCGGTCCGGCGACGAACCGAAGGCTTCCGGCCGGAACGTCGTCGACTCGATCTCCAGCTCGATCGGGCCCGGGCCGCCGGTCTCCGGCAGGTCCATCCGGACCGCCTGCGGGGTCCCCGCCAGCGTCCACCGCCCGAGCACCCGCTCTCCGACCGACACGGTGATCTCGGCCGGCGCCACGCCGGGCGGGCGGGGGCCCGCAGCGACGAGCGTGACGGCGCTCGCCGCCGGCAGCCTGAGGGACGCGCGCGGACCGGTCCAGCGGAACGTCCGGCGGGTCGGACCCCGCTCGGGCTCGGACGCATGGAAGCCCCGCAGGTCGTACAGGAGGTCGACGGCGGGCGTCCCGACGTCGACATCCAGCCGCTCGCCGTCCGCCGTCCCCGTGACCTGGAAAAACCGCAGCAGGATCGGCGTGCGCACGACCGCCTGCGGGACCCGGGCGCGTGTGACTTCCAGGGTGCGGAGGTCGATCTGCGTCCGGCCGATCGCGGCCAACGCCAGGTCCGGCGCGAAGAACGAGAAATCGTCCCGCCCGACGACGAAGAACACCGCCCGCCCGCCCGCAAGCCAGTCCCCGATGACGCGCCGCAGGACCCGGCCGTCGGGACCGGGCCCCTGGACGAGGATGGTGTCCACGTCATGGAGGTAGGCCAGCGACGTCGGGATGTGCGTGCCGGCCAGATCCGGACTCATCAGCACGACCGCCCGCTCGGGGAATAGCCGCGCCACCGGCGCGAGGGAATCGTCCCACAGCGGCTGGCCGATCAGCGCGAGGCTCGGGCGCGCGACCAGCCCCACGAGGAGCGCGCCGGCGGCCAGGGTCAGCCCCACCCGGTACCGGGGGGCGGGCACGCGGGCCAGCAGGCCGACCGCGGCCAGCGCGGCGAAGAGCATCGTGAGGGGAAGGACGACCGGCACGAACCGCCGCATCGACCCGATCTGCACGCCCGTCTCCAGCGGGTCGTACAGATACTGCAGGCCGACGACGCCGAGCAGCAGGCCGGCAAAGACCAGCCCCGCCGGGGCGGCGCGCCGGACGAGTCCCAACCCCGCGAGTCCCGACACCGCCAGCCCCAGCCCCGCGAGGCCGAGCACCGGCCAGGAGAAGTACCACCCCAACCAGGAGATCGTCTCGTCGAGCCGGCCCGTGGTGGCCGTCACGTAGGCGGCGCCGTAGACGACGAGCCCGCCCGCCGCGGCCAGTCCCCACAGACGCCGGACCCACCGCTCCTCCGGCCGGCGGAGCCCGACGACGCCGGCAGCGACCAGCACCCCCGTGGCCAGGGCCACGCCTGCCTGCAGCAGGAAGGATTCCCGCAGCAGGCCGAGCACCTCGGACGTCCGCATCAGGTACGCCACGTACGGCCTGTAGTGCGAGTCGAAGGTAAGGTAATGCACGAGGTTGTGCGCCATCAGCAGGCCGAACGTCCCCAGCAGGGGCAGAAGCAGGGGCGGGTCGTCCGGCCGCGCGCGTCCGAGGAGCCGCACCGCGGCGACGGCCAGCAGGAAGACGCTCAGCAGGACGACGAGATCGACCTTGGCGAAACAGGCCAGGCCCAGGAACCAGCCCGCGGCGCACGCCCACCGCGGGGCGCCGCGCGCGGTCGCCACCAGCCACGCGAGCACCCCGGCCACCACGAAACACTGCGCGACCGTCTCCGGCAGCGGGACCTTCGCGAACCAGATCTGCGGCATCGAGACCGCCGTCAGCGCGGCCGCGAGCCAGGCGGCGGGCACGCCGCCCAGCCGCCGCGCCACGCACCACAGGCCGATCAGGCTCAGGGTCGCGAAGAGGGGCGCCACGACCAACGCCCCCTGCGGCGAGACCAGCGTATGGCCCAGGGCCGTCAGGACCGGAAACAGCGGGGAGAAGCCCGTGGTCACCGTCGGATCGGCAATGTCCGGGATCAGGAAGCCGCCCGGGAAGCGCGAGTACGGCCGCCCGTCCAGGGCCACGCGCACCGTCCACACCACGTCGCCGGGCACCCGATTCAGGAACAGCGCGCCGCGGCTGTCGGCCGGCAGCCGGCGTACCAGCGGGTCCTCGAACTCGAGCGCGCCGTGACGAGCAATCTGCCGGCTGAAGTTCAGATAGACGGTAGCGTCGCCGGCGGCCATCTCGGTGTGGTACGGCGGAAGGAACAGCGCGGCGCATACCAGGATCCCGGCCGCCGCGGCCAGCGCAGGACGCCATCCGCCGCCGGACGCGGGGGGCGCGGGCGGAGCCGCGCGGAGGGAGCCCCACAGGCCGAACCCGATCACCGCGACCGCGAGCATGAACGCCAGCAGGCCCAGCCGGAGCAGGCCGAGCTCGGCGAGCAACAGCGCCGACCACGCCACGATGCTCACGCCCAGCATCGCGCGGAGGAACCAGCGCTCCACGCGCGACGCGTACCCGCGGTCTTCGGTGTCGGGCCTTTCCGGCTGCGCCGCGGTCATGGCGCTCAGGACCTGTCCGTCGCAAGCCGCTCGAGGTCCGCGTCGACCATCATCCGGACCAGTCCCTCGAAGTCGACGCTCGGCCGCCAGTCCAGCTCGGCCGCCGCCTTCGCCGGATCGCCGATCAGATGGTCCACCTCGGCCGGCCGCAGCAGCGCCGGATCCGTCCGCACGTGCGCGCGCCAGTCGAGGCCGGCGTGGGCGAACGCAATCTCGACCAGCTCGCGCACGGAACGGCTGGCCCCGGTGGCGATCACGTAGTCGTCGGCCGCCTCCTGCTGCAGCATCAGCCACATGGCCCGCACGTAGTCGCCCGCGAAGCCCCAGTCGCGCCGCGCGTCCAGGTTGCCGAGCGACAGCGCGTCGCAGAGGCCCGCCTTGATCCGGGCCACACCGTCGGTGACCTTGCGGGTCACGAACTCCAGGCCGCGGCGCGGCGACTCGTGGTTGAAGAGAATGCCGGAGACCGCGAACAGGTCGTAGCTCTCGCGGTAGTTCACGGTGATGTAGTGGGCGAAGACCTTCGAGACGCCGTAGGGGCTGCGCGGATAGAAGGGCGTCAGCTCCGTCTGCGGCGTCTCGCGCACCTTGCCGAACATCTCGCTCGACGACGCCTGGTAGACGCGGATCGACGTGTCGACCTGCCGGATCGCCTCCAGGACCCGCGTGACGCCCTGCGCGTTGTACTCGCCGGTCAGCAGCGGCTGGTCCCACGACGCCGGCACGAACGACATGGCGGCCAGGTTGTAGATCTCGTGCGGCCGGACCTCGTCGACGAGCCGGATGAGCGACAATTGATCGAGCAGGTCGGCCGGCCGCAGCGTGATGCGGTCCTGCAGATGGGCGATGCGCCAGTGGTTGGGCGTGCTGAGCCGGCGGGTAACGCCGACCACCTCGTAGCCCTGCTCCAGCAGCAGCTCCGCCAGGTACGAACCGTCCTGCCCGGTGATTCCCGTGATGATGGCGCGTTTCGACACGTGTTCTATGCCCCAGCGAGGCCGCGCCAGCCCCTATTGGGACGAGACCTCGGTGGCCTGTCGCCTCGACCTGTCACCGGCTACCGGCATGCTGCAGCCGGCGGAAGCGCGTGGATCGCGACGAGGAGGTCGGCTGGCGTCCGCTTCGGCCCACCGGACTCGCCCCGTGGTCCGTGAAGCTTCATCGCCATGATTTGCCCGATTCTACCACGCGCCGCCATGCAGATCAGGACCGGAGCCGCAAAGCCGTGCCCCCCTTGACCCGGCTTTCCTGGTGATGGTAGGCTCCCCGCCATGCGGCGGCTGCGGTTCTGCTGGCTCACGGATCGGTCCCGTCCGGTTTCAAGCTGCGGGGGGCTAAAGCTCGGCCTTGCACCGACCGACAATTGCTGGTAGGGTTGCCGATGTTTTCGCGGATCGATGCTCACAGCCGCTTGAGGGGCGGTTCGGCTCCCCTGGAAGCGGAAAAGCTCGCATGGTGCGAGCGCCGGGCTCCTGCGGAGTCCGTGAATCGGGACCCGCAGGGTCCACCGTCTCTACGACGGGGAGTTGGAGGACACAGATGAGGAGCAAACGGCGATCAATCGTCGTCACTGGCGTGATGCTGTCGGCGCTGGTGTTCGGCTCGACGGCAGCTTCGGCGCAGACGGCGCCCCCCGGGGCCAGCGCCGTCGAAGTATCCGCCCTTGGTTACGATCAGCTCTTGGTGAGTTGGACGTCGGCCGCCAACAACACGGACCCTCCGGCGAGCGGCCAGGTTATCCGTGCCAGCTACCAGGT
Organism: Acidobacteriota bacterium; assembly: GCA_009861545.1. Taxonomy (NCBI): domain Bacteria; kingdom Pseudomonadati; phylum Acidobacteriota; species Acidobacteriota bacterium. The sequence goes on from VXME01000094.1 coordinate 20,875, forward strand.
TGGCTACCTCAAGCACGCCTCCGCCACCGCGTTCGGGGCGGGCTCGCCCATGACGATGACGGTCAACGCCGCGCAGTCGCAAGCTGTACTCACGGGCTTGGACGCCGGCTCGAGGTACGTGGTCGCGGTACGCGCCATTGCCGGCGCCGCGAATGCCGACGTGACGGACAAGGCGAACCAACCTTGGCAGTATCCCACCGCCGCCCCCGTGTCGACGTCGGCGGCGCCCATGCCCGAGACGATTCTCGAGCGCGACATCATGGTCACCGAGGGTGATATGGAGTTGGACGTCGAGTGGGATGCGCCCAGGCCGGACTCGACCTCACGCACCTCCACCCTCACGATCACCGAGTACGAGGTTTCGTTCGGCGAGAAGGCGGACGGTTCCGACAGCAAGGTGTGGCCCGCTACGATCACCTCGCCCGTCGTGAACCTCGACCGGTTGAAGAACGACACCAAGTACTACATCGCCATCCGGTCGAAGAACAGCGCCGGTGGGTGGAGCATGTACGACTGGTCGGAAGCCGCGGAAGGCACGCCGATGGCTCCTGCGGAGCCGGAGCTCACCGCCCCCATGAACGTCATGGCGGATGCTGGCGATGGGATGATCGATGTTTCCTGGGATGCCGTTGAGGGTGCTGACTCCTACAAGGTGTCGTGGATGATGGCCGGTGGCAGTGCCACCTCCTCCGACACGGCGATGGGGACGTCCTACACCATCGAAAACCTGATGAACGGAACGGAGTACTCCGTACAGGTCAGTGCCATGAAGGGCGACATGGAAGGCCCGATGTCGACGGCTATGATGGCCACGCCCATGGCAGACCCGCTTGACGCCCCCATGAACGTCATGGTGGAGGCTGGCGATGGGATGATCATGGTTTCCTGGGACGCCGTAGATCGCGCTGACGACTACAAGGTGTCCTGGACTGCCGGCGGTGTCACCGCCAGCGCCATGACGATGGGGGCTACGTCCTACACCATCGAGAACCTGATGAACGGCACGGAGTACTCCGTGCAGGTCAGCGGCATGATGGGCGACATGGAAGGCCCGATGTCGACGGCTATGACGGCCACGCCCATGCCGGTGGAGCCGGTGCCTGCGTTGCCGCTGTTCGGCATGCTGGCCCTGGGTGCGGGTCTGGTGGCGGCCGGTCGCCGTCGCCTGCACGCGCAGCGGCTGCTGAAGAACTAGCCGCGCCTGAAGTTCGTCGGATTGCGTCCTCATGGAGCCGGAGCAGGTTCGCCTGCTCCGGCTTTTCTTTTGGACGCCGCCGCGCGCGTTCGCCGGCCGCCGCGAGCTTGCGGTTCGACAGGGCGCAAAAGCGCGGGCGCGGGGCGCGCAGGTTCAGCTCGTCGAGGGTAACGCCGCGGATTGTGGGCTCCACGCCCAGCTCCCCCGCCAGCGCCGTCGCCACCTCGAACCAGGTGGCGTGACCCGACCCGACGCAGTGGTACAGCCCGTGCGCCGGCGCCGCCCGCAGCAACGCCGCCGTGGCCGCACGTAGGCCCGCGCCTCCTGCGCGAACGGCCACCGCCGCGCGCACCCGGGCTTCGTCGGTGATGTCGAGATCCGCACGGGTCAGCGGCACGACGTCGTGCTCGGCCGCCGAGCACGCGCGCCACCACTTGGCCGAGCTGGCCGCCCGCGCCGGTGACCAGCGCCTTCACCGCGCGTTCATGTTCTCCCGCCAGCCGGCGGGCCGGCGGGCGGCTCGTCCGGCGCGTCGGGGACGACGCCCGGCGCCGGCGGCGTAGGTTGCCTCATGCGGCTCGCCTGCCGGTGATCGACCCTCACCGCGCGCGTTCCTTCACCATCGCGCGGGCCTCGCGATCACCCTTGAATGAACAGCCCCCGTATTCAAGGATAATTGCTATCCTTGAATGACCGGCATGGCCAGTCTGGACAAGCGACTGTGGGAAGGCGACAACGCCGGGTTGACCCGGCGTGACCGGCGATCCTGCGCCTACGCGGTCTACTTTCCCGATCGGTTGACGGATCGGCGGTTCGTCCTCGACGGCGACGTCGCCGCCGACGTCGCCGATGCCGAGGCTGCGCTCGTGAAGCTCGACGCGTCCGCGGCCGCACTCGCGGGGACCGAGGCCCTCGCACGCCTGCTGCTCCGCGCCGAGTCGGTCGCCTCCTCTCGTATCGAAGGCCTCGAAGTGGGAGGCCGCCGGTTGCTCCGTGCCGATGCCGCGCGACAGCTCGGCGAAGATCCCCGTGACGTAACGGCGACGGAGGTGCTCGGAAACATCGACGCCATGACCTGGGGATTGGATGCCGTCGCGCCCGACGGCTCCATCGCCTTGGACACCATCCTGGAAGCCCACGGCCGCCTCCTCGCGGGAACCCGCCAGGCGGAGCACGCAGCCCGAATCCGTACCGTGCAGAACTGGATCGGCGGCAGCAGCTACAACCCCTGCTCGGCCGACTTCGTGCCGCCGCCCCCGGAAGCCGTGGCCGGCCTGCTGGACGATCTGCTCGCCTTCTGCAACGACGGCTCGCTCCCGGCGCTGATGCAGGCGGCGATCGCGCACGCACAGTTCGAGACGATCCATCCTTTCGTCGACGGCAACGGCCGCACGGGACGAGTCCTGATCCACCTGGTCCTGCGCCGGCGCGGGCTCGGACTGCGCGTCCTGCCGCCTGTTTCCCTCATCCTCGCGACCTGGTCGCGGGACTACGTCGACGGCCTGATGGGTACGCGCCATGTCGGCCCTCCGAACTCTGCCGAGGCACATGCCGGGATCAACCGCTGGATAGCACTGTTCGCCGGGGCGTGCCGGCGGGCGGTGCAGGACGCCAGCCGCTTCGAGGAGCAGGTGCGCACTCTGCAATCGTCCTGGATCGAGCGGGCCGGCCATCCGCGCCGCGATTCGGCAGCGCGCCTGCTCATCGAGAAGCTGCCCGCCGCGCCCATGCTCACCACGTCGACCGCGGCCACGCTGATCGGCCGATCGTTTCAGGCCGCGAGCCAGGCCATGGACCGGCTCGTGCGAACCGGCGTGCTCCGGCAGGTCGGCGTCGGCCGGCGCCATCGCGCTTTCGAGGCCTCCGAGTTGATCGAGGCGTTCACGGCCCTGGAGCGACAACTCGCGAGCCCCGGAGGCGACACGCGCGCGTCCGCTCCAGCCCGTCATGTCCCCCATCCACGGGACGGATCCAGGGTTTGGCGGCCTGCCAAGTGATTGCACTTGACGACCGGCCACGGCCTTGGTAGCTTCGCAGGACGGCGCACGGCATGAGCACGGACACCAAGTGGATCGTCGGAACGGGCGTAGCGATCATCCTCGCGGCCGTGGTCGGGGCATGCACCGGTCTGGTGTCTGCCGTAGGCGTGCTGGTAGTCAACGGCAAGGTGGACCGGCTCACCGGACGCGTGGACGAACTGAGCCGCGCCTTCAACAGTCACGTGAACGCCAGCCACTGATCCCTTGCAGGCGTGCGAGGTCCTTGCCGTGGTCGTCGAGCTATTGCGCCCAGTCGGTGTCAGCGCCGGCGAAGAGCTCGCGCGTGGCGCGCCACCGCGTCCCGCCAGTGGGGCATCTCGACGCCGGCCGCCGCGAGCTTGCGGTTCGACAGGGCGCAGAACCGGGGGCGCGGCGCGCGCAGGTTCAGCTCGTCCAGGGTGACGCCGCGGATAGTGGGCTCCACGCCCAGCTCCCCCGCCAGCGCCGTCGCCACCTCGAACCAGGTGGCGTGACCCGACCCGACGCAGTGGTAGAGCCCGGGCGCCGGCGTCGCCCGCAGCAGCGCCGCCGTGGCCGCGGCGACGTCGTCGACGTGGCTCGGCGACACGACCCGGTCGACGAAGGCCCGGACCTCGCGCCCCGCGAGCAGCGCGTCGGCCATGCGAGCGAGGCTGCCGCCGGCTCGGCGTCCATCGGCGCTCGGTCCGTCCACGGCGCCGAACAGGCTCTCGACGCGCAGCACGTAGGCCCGCGCCTGCTGCGCGAACCAGTCCCCCAGCAGCTTGGACGCGGCGTAGACGCTCTGCGGATTGGGCGCGTCGTCCTCGCGGTACGGCTCCGACGCGGTCCCGTCGAAGACGAAGTCGGTGCCGTAGTGGACCAGCGTGGCGTCGGTCGCCGCCGCCGCGCGCGCCAGCGCCCGGACGCCGAACGCGTTGACCGCCAGCGCCGCAACCGCGTCGTCCTCCGCGTCGTCGACGGCGTTGTAGGCGGCGCAGTTGACGATGACGCCGGGACGCGCATCGGCCACCGCCGCGCGCACCCGGACCTCGTCGGTGATGTCGAGCTCCCCGCGGGTCAGCGGCACGACCTCGTGCTCGGCCGCGAGCACGCGCGCCACCACCCGGCCGAGCAACCCGCCGGCACCGGTGACCAGCGCCTTCACCGCGCGTTCATGTCCTCCCGCCGGCCGGCGGGCCCGCGGGCGGCTCGTCCGGCGCGTCGGGGACGACGCCCGGCGCCGCCGGGAGCGTGCCCGGAGAGCCCACGGTGAAACGGTGCGGTTCGTACGTCCGCTCCACGATCCCTTGCAGGCGGGCGAGGTCCTTGCCGTGGTCGTCGAGCTTCTCCTCGAGCCGCCGGCGGTCGTCCCGGGCGTCCGCGAAACCGGCCTGCACCTCGACGAACCGGCGGTCTACCTCGGCGAACCGGCGATCGATATCGGTCCTGACTTCGGTGAACCGGCGATCGATATCGGTCCTGACTTCGGTGAACCGGTGATCGATATCGGTCCTGACTTCGGCGAACCGGCGATCGACCTCGGCGAACCGGCGATCGAGACGCAGGTAGAAGAAACGAAGCACGGCCACCAGGATTCCGAGCGAGGTCAACTGGAGCGTCACCAGGCCGGCGACGGTTCCCACGAGTACGGCTGGATCGATAGTCGTCATGCCGCAACCTGAAGCAAGGCGCGTGCCGGCGATTCTACCGGATTCTCCCGTTCCAACCCTCACCGCGCGCGTTCCTTGACCATCGCGCGGGTCTCGCGATCGATCTGGCGGCGCTTGATGGTCTCGCGCTTGTCGTACGACTTCTTGCCCTTGGCGACGCCCACCGTCACCTTCACCAGCCCCCGGCTGAAGTACATCCGGACCGGCACCAGCGTGAAGCCGCGCTCGACCATCTTGCCGATGAGCTTGCGGATCTCCCGCTTGTTCAGCAGCAGCTTGCGCCGCCGCAGCGGCTCGTGCGCGGCGTAGCCGCGGTGGCTGTAGGGGCTGACGTGCAGGTTGTGCAGGAACACCTCGCCGCCCTCGACCTTGCCGTAGCTGTCCTTCAGGTTGACGCGCCCCTCGCGGATCGCCTTCACCTCGGTGCCCAGCAGGACGATGCCCGCCTCGTAGGTGTCGAAGACGTGGTAGTCGTGCCGCGCCTTGCGGTTGTCGGCGATCAGTTGGGTGCCCCCGGCGGCGTCGGCGCGGGTCGGCGCTGGCATGGAAGGGCCCGTCAGCCACTCACCGCCGCCGCGGGGCGCACGGCGGCGAGCCGCGCCGCCAGCCGCACGGCGGCGATCATCGCCGCCGGATCGGCCACACCCTTGCCGGCGATGTCGAAGCCGGTCCCGTGATCCACCGACGTCCGCACGATCGGCAGGCCCAGGGTGACGTTGACGGCCCGGCCGAAGGCCAGCAGCTTGATCGGCAGCAGGCCCTGGTCGTGGTAGCAGGCGATCACCGCGTCGAACTCGCCGTCGGCGGCGCGGCGGAACACGACGTCGGCCGGCACGGGGTCGCTGACGTCGATGCCCCGCGCGCGGCAGCGCTCGACCACCGGCGCGAACACCTCCTGCTCTTCGTTGCCGAGGAGGCCGCCCTCGCCGGCGTGCGGATTCAGGCCGGCCAGGGCCAGCCGGGGCCGCGCCACCCCGAAGCGGGGCAGCTCGGCGTGCGCGAGGGCGATGGTCGTCTCGAGGCGTTCGCGCGTCAGCAGCCCCGGCACGTGGGCGAGCGGCACGTGCACGGTGGCCAGCACCACCGACAGGCGCCCGGCGTGGAACATCATCCGGACGTCGCCGGCGCCGGTCAGCTCGGCCAGCAGCTCGGTGTGCCCGCGCCAGCGCAGCCCCGCCAGCGCCCACGCCTGCTTGTGGATGGGGCCCGTGACGATGGCGTCGACGCGATCCGCCAGCGCGTCCCGCACGGCGCGCGTGACCGCCTGGTAGGCCGCCCGCCCGGCCGCCGCCGACACCACGCCCGGCCGGCAGGCGCCCGCGCCGGGCGTCGCATAGAGGACCGGCTCGCACACCGCCCGCACGCCGGGGTCGCGGGCGGCCCGCTCGGCCACCTCCGGGCCGATGCCGGCCGGGTCGCCGGCGGTGATGCCGATGCGGGGAAGCGCCATGGAGAAGGACCGCCCGGCCCTCACGCCGAGCCGCAGTTCCCGCAGCCGCCGGAGCCGCAGCCGCCGCCCGAGCCGGCGCCGCACGAGCCGGTGCGGCTGCACGAGCCCTCGTGGGCGCAGCCGGCGAACTGCTCGCCCGCCGCGTTGGGCAGCTCGTAGCGCAGGCAGCACTTCAGCCGCCCGCACAGGCCCGACAGCCGCGACGGGCTCAGGCTGAGGTTCTGGCGCTTGGCCATCTTGATGGAGATGGGCTCGAAGCCGCGCAGCCACGTCGTGCAGCAGAGCGGGCGGCCGCACGAGCCGTACCCGCCCAGCAGCTTCGCCTCGTCCCGCGCGCCGATCTGCCGCATCTCGATCCGGCAGTGGAACTCGGTCGCCAGGTCGCGGACCAGCTCGCGGAAGTCGACCCGTCCGTCGGCCGTGAAGTAGAAGACGAGATAGGCGCGGTCGAGTTGCTGCTCGGCCCGGATCAGCTTCATCGGCAGGCGGTGCTCGTTGATCTTCAGCGCGCAGATGCGATGCGCGTCCCGCTCGCGCCGCCGGTGCTCGGCGCGCGCCGCGACGTCCCGCGGCGTCGCCCGCCGGACCACCCGGTCGGCCGACTTCGGCGGCGGCGCCACCCGCTCGGCCGTCTGCGGAATGGTCGGGGCGACGGTGGCGTACGCGCGCTGGTCGCCGCGGGCGACCACCAGCTCGTCGCCCGGCTTGAGCGGCGGCTCGAACTCGACCCCTTCGAGCAGGAAGCGCCGGACACGGCCCACCGGGTCGAACTTGACGCTGACGAAGGACGTCGCGGGAGTGCTCATGCTCCAGTCCAGTCTACGCCATTCCCGGCGCGAACCGGCCGGCGGCCGACAGCTTTCCGGCTCCCGGCGCCGCGGCCACCGCCGTGCGCATCCGCGCTTCCTCGTCCGCTATACTGCAAAAACGACAACCGGGAGCCGGTGAGCCGGCCATCCACGAACCGGAGAGGCACCGACGTGGCCACCACGCAACCCGTCGTCAAGCTCACCTACGAGGACTACCGCACCACGCCCGACGACGAGCGCTACGAGCTGCTGGACGGAGATCTGGTCATGGTTGCGGCCCCGAACCTGAAGCACCAAACGGTGCTCCTCCGACTGACTCAAGGACTGGGTCAGTTCATCGACGAACACAAGCTGGGCAAGCTCTTCTTCTCGCCGTGCGATGTGGTCCTCTCCGACGCCGACGTCGTCCAGCCGGACCTGCTTTTCGTTTCCCGGGAACGCGAGCACCTGCTGAGCACCGGCGAGAACGTGCAGGGCGCGCCCGACCTCGTGGTCGAGATACTCTCCCCGGCCACCGCCGACCGTGACCGCGGCTACAAGCGGAAGCTCTACGGCAGGCACGGCGTGAGGGAGTACTGGCTGGTCGACCCGACGGTCGAGGCCGTCTCGGTCCATCGACAACGCGGGAGCACGCTGACCCACGCCCGCACCTTCGGCCGGGACCAGACGCTCCGCTCGTCACTGTTCCCCGGCCTCGAGATCGACCTCGACGACATCTTCGCGTCTTGACGCGCCTCGGCCACCGCCGTGCGCACCCGCGCTCTCGTCGTCCGCTATACTGCAAAAAATGCGGCGTTGACGGGCCGATGGACCCGCAACGGCCGCAGCGGTTGCCGCCGCACCCCGTCCAGCAGCGGGGCGAATCGCCGGCACGCACCTTGCTTCAGGTCGCGGGCATGATGACTGTCGATCCAGCCGTACTCGGAGGCGCCTTCGTCGGCCTGGTGACGCTCCAGTTGGCTTGGTTGGGGATCCTCGTGGCGGTGATCTGCTCCTACTATCGTCGCCTCGACCGCCGCCTGCAGGGGATCGTGGAGCGGACGTACGAACCGCACCGCTTCACCGTGGGCATGCCGGACAAGCCTCTGCCGGCGCCGCCCGCCGCCCCCGCCGCGCCGGGCGCGCCGCCCGCCGACCCGACGGCAGTCGGGAGCCGGTGAGCCGGCCAACCGCGATCGCACGGCGCATGAACGTCACCGTCGTCATCCCGACCTACAACGAGCGCGACAACCTCCCGGTGCTGATCCCGGACGTGCTCGGACAGGGCGACTACCGCGTGCTCGTGGTCGACGACGACTCTCCCGACGGCACCGGCGCGGTGGCCGACGCCCTCGCCCGCGCGCATCCGGGGCGGGTGGACGTGCTGCACCGCCGCGGGCGCCGGGGCCTCGGCCGGTCCTATGTCGAGGCGTTCCGGCGCGTGCTGGCGGGCGACGCCGACCTGGTCTGCCAGATGGACGCCGACCTGTCGCACGCGCCCTCGTACCTGCCCGCGCTGGTCGCGGCGGCCGAGACGTTCGACGTGGTCATCGGCTCGCGCTACCTGCACGGGGTCAGCGTCGTGAACTGGCCGCTCCACCGCATCGCGCTCAGCGCGGCGGCCAACCGCTACGTGCGGGCCGTCACGGGCGCGCCGGTCGCCGACTGCACGAGCGGCTTCCGCTGCTGGCGCCGGGACGCCCTCGGCCGCATTCCCCTCGACCGGCTGGTCTCCAACGGGTACGCGTTCCTCATCGAGACCCTGCACGAAGCGCTGCGCCGCGGCGCGCGCGTCGGCGAGGTCCCCATCGTATTCGTCGAGCGCCGGCACGGCCACTCGAAGGTCTCGCGGCAAGTGCTCGCCGAGTCGCTGATCATGCCCTGGCGGGTCCGATTCCGCCCGCACGTGCGATGAGCGACCCGACGATAGACGTCGCCGTCGTCGGCGGCGGGGTGGTCGGCCTGGCCGCCGCGTGCGCGGTGGCGGCCCGCGGTCACGCCACGTGCGTGATCGAACGGCTGCCCCGCCCCGGCCAGGAGGCGAGCACCCACAACAGCGGCGTCGTCCACGCCGGCATCTACTACCCGCCCGATTCCCTGAAGGCCGCCCTCTGCGTCGAGGGACGCGATCGCCTGTACGCCTTCTGCGACGAACACGGCGTGCCGTGCGCGCGGTGCGGCAAGCTGATCGTCGCCGCGGGAGCGGACGAGATCGGGGCGCTCGACGCGCTGGCGGCGCGCGGACACGCCAACGGGGTGACGGACCTCGAGGTCGTCGACCGGGCCTTCGTCCGCCGGCGCGAGCCGCACGTCGAGGCGGCGGCGGCCATCTGGTCGCCGTCGAGCGGCATCGTCGAGGCGGAGGCCTACGTGCGCGCCCTGGCGCGGGTGGCCGCCGCGCGCGACGTGGCGCTGCTGCCCGGCGCCGGCGTCGACGGCGGCGCCGCCCGTCCCGACGGCCTGACCGTCCGGACGGCCCGCGAGACGATCCTCGCCCGCGTCGTGGTCAACGCGGCGGGCCTGTACGCCGACGACGTCTCGGCCGCGCTCGGCGGCGAGACCTTCACGATCCACCCGGTCCGGGGCGACTACGCCGAGCTGGCGCCCGCCGCGCGGCATCTGGTGAACGGCCCGGTCTATCCCCTGCCGGACCCGAGCGGTCACGGCCTCGGGGTGCACCTGACCCGGACCACGTGGGGCAGCGTGACCCTGGGCCCGACCGCCCGCTACCAGGCGCGCAAGGACGACTACGAGTCGGACCGCGAGCCGCTGGCCAGGTTCCACGCGGCGGCCCGCCGGCTGCTGCCCGCGCTCCGGCTGGATCAGCTCCGCCCCGGCGGCAGCGGCATCCGGGCGCGCGGCGCCCCCGCCGAGCGGACCTTCTCGGACTTCCTGATCCGCCGCGACCGGCGGCAACCCCGGCTCGTGCAGGCCGCGGGCATCGACTCGCCCGGCCTGACCGCGTCGCTCGCCATCGCCGAACGCGTGGCGGACCTGGTCGACGAGACGCTGCGGTAGCGGCGGGACGCCCGCGCGAGTCAATCGCTCACAGCCGGCACGCGACCCAGTCGGCCACCACCTTCGGACTGACGTTGCGCTCCACCGCGTCGAGCGCTTCGTCGACCGCGGCGAACGCCCGCGGGCCGCGCGCACCGCCCCAGGCACCGGCCAGCTCGCGGAGCGCGCCGTCGAGGTCGGCGTTGGCCAGCGGCACGGCGTCGCCGGACGCGACGGCCGAGACGTCGCGCAGCAGCGAGGCCAGCATCCGCAGCCGCGCGCGCAGCTCTTGCCGGTCCGCGGCCGGCGCGCGCTTCGAGCCCCTGCCCGCGGCGAAGTCCTTGGCGCCGGCCAGGCGCGCCCGCGCGTCGCGCGCCGCCGACACCGACCGCAACAGCCCGATGGCCGCCTCGCGGGTCCCCTCGCGGCCGCTCGACGCCAACTGCAGGGCGCGGCCGGCGCTGCCGCCGGCCCCCGCGGCGGCGGAACGGGCGGCCGGCTCGTCGATCCCGGACCGCCGCAGCAGAATGCCGACGACCTCGTCGCTGCCCAGATGCCCGACCCGCAGGCGGGGGCAGCGCGAGCGGACCGTGTCCAGCAGCATGTCGGGCCGCGCCGTCACCAGCACGAACTGCGCCCGCGGCGGCGGCTCCTCCAGCGTCTTCAACAGCGCGTTCTGGGCCGCCGGAACCAGCAGATCGGCATCGTCCACGACGATCACCCGCCGGCGCCCCTCGAACGGGCGGTAGCCCACCTGCTCGACCGCCGCCCGTACCTGGTCCACGGTGATCGAGCCGCCGTCGCCGGGCGTGAGAACCACGACGTCCGGGTAGATGCCGTCCGCGATGCGCCGGCACGCCGAGCAGCTTCCGCAGGCGTCGAACGCGAGGCCGGATGCGTCGCGCCGGGGGGCGTCGCAGTTGAGCGCCTGCGCGATCGCGTCGGCCACCAGCCGCTTGCCGACCCCGCCTGGGCCGGTCAGCAGCACGCTGGGCGGCAGCGAGTCGCGCGCGACCGCCTGCGCGATGCGCGAGATCACCGCCCGATGGCCGACGACTTCACGGAATGGCATCGCCCTCCTATTGCGTGCCGGGCTGCGCAAAGACCCGCACCAGCCACGTGATCAGGCCACCCGCCCCGCCCGCGATGCCGCCACCGGTCAACACCCAGACCTTCAACTTCTGGATGTCCTCCTTCGTAGCCATATGCGCCAGCGTGCTTTCGATGCTGGCGAGCCGTTCCTCGTTCGTACGCATCCCGCACCCCACCGCGCCGCGGCGCACGTCACCTCGGCATTCGATCCGGCGCCAAGTGGATCCACGATACCACGGTTTCCAACGACATCCGCTTTCTCCGCGCGGCGCGCGTCAGGCTCGCGCGTCCGGGCGCCGCAGGACCCAGCTCGCCGCGTCCATCAGCGTGTCGACGACGGCGTCGGCCCGGAGGCCCGCCGGCGGCGCCTGCTCCTGGCTCCGGCCGTAGCCGGTCCTGACCAGGACGCCGCGCGCGCCGGCAGCGTGCGCCAGGGCCACGTCGCTCCACTTGTCGCCGACGACGTAGGAGCGCTCCAGGTCGAGGTCGAGATCGCGGACCGCGCGGTGGACGAGCCCCGGCAGCGGCTTGCGGCAGTCGCACTGCCGGCGGTACGCCGCGACCGGCGCGTGCGGCTCGTGGGGGCACTGGTAGTGCCCGTCCAGACGCTCGCCGATGGCCTCCAGGCGCCGGTCGATGACCCGCCGGACCTCGTCGACGAACGCCTCGCGCACGAAGCCGCGCGCCACCCCGCCCTGGTTGGTCACCACCACGACGGCGTACCCGGCGCGGCGCAGCAGGCGCACCGCGTCGAGGCTCCACGGAAACAGCCGCAGGCGCTCCAGGCGGTCGAGGTAGCCGACGTCCTCGTTCAGCGTCCCGTCCCGATCGAGGAAAATCGCGGGTCTCATCGAATCACGCTGCATCCCTGTTGCAAAATCGCCGCGCAACCGACAATGCTATGCGAATGAAAGACACACTCTTCGTCGCGACGGTCGCCGCGCTCGTCCTCCTCGTGATCGAACGGCCGGTCGAGGCCTACCTGGACCCGGGCAGCGGCAGCATGCTGCTGCAGGTCCTTCTCGGCGGCTTCGCGGCGGTCGGCGTGGCGACGAAGCTGTACTGGCATCGCCTTGTGGAGCGCTTCGGGCGGAAGACAGACGCGCGCGACAGGCACCAGCGGTGACGTCGAGCGGCTCTCCACGCTTCGAACCCGGATCCTTCCGCGATCCCGACACCAGGGTATTCCACCACGAGGGCGCGGTGTTCCGCGCCCTCACCGAACCCGCCCTCGCCGACTGGCGGCGGCTGGCGGACACCCGCTTCTACCGTCGAATGAGTGGGGAGGGCCGCCTCGTCGGCACGCGGGAGGTGACCGGCCGGGAAGATCTCCCCGCGTTGGCCCCGGCGTGGGCGGGGGTGCTGGAACATGCCCGCGTTCCGGTCGTGTCGTACCCGTACGAGTGGTCCTTCGGCATGCTGCGGGACGCGGCCCTCCTGCAGCTCGACCTCACGCTAGCGGCGCTCGACGAGGAGATGACGCTGAAGGACGCCACCCCGTTCAACGTCCAGTGGCACGGCGTCCGCCCGACGTTCATCGACGTCGGCTCGTTCACCGCCTACGAGCCCGGCGACCCGTGGACCGGATACCGCCAGTTCTGCGAGACCTTTCTGTATCCGCTCTTTCTCCAGGCCTACCGCAACGCGCCGTTCCATCCGTGGCTGCGCGGGCGCCTGGACGG